>OMQX01000116.1 GCA_900313335.1 uncultured Prevotellaceae bacterium | reverse complement strand
CACCCTGCAGCGCTGCATCGGCGTCGACATCCGATTCGTCATGTGGGTCATCGACCGCTGGGGCGGTGCCCGTAACCTCGTCAGGGAACTATGCAGATAGTCATACTCGACGCACACGTCACCAGCCCCGACAACCCCGGCTGGGATGGGCTCAAGCAGTACGGTCATGTCGAAATATATGACCGTACAGCACCCCAGGACACCGTCCATCGCCTCCGCGACGCAGACATCGCCCTCACCAACAAGGTCTGTATCGGAGCAGACGAAATCGCCCAACTGCCCAAGTTAAGGTACATCGGAGTCATCGCCACGGGGTACAATGTCGTGGATACAGATGCAGCACACCGGCGCGGCATCGTCGTCACCAACGTACCCGCCTACAGCACCATGAGCGTCGCCCAGTGCGTCTTCGCCCATCTGCTCAATATCACCAACCAGGTCGAGCAGCACAGCCAGCTGGTCAATCTCGGGGAATGGGAGTCCTGTTCCGATTTCTGCTTCTTCAGCCCAACCCTGCAGGAACTTGACGGCTTGACAATGGGTATAGTCGGCCTCGGCTGTATAGGCACGGCAGTTGCCCGTATCGCCGCATCATTCGGCATGCACGTCCTCGCCCTCAGCAGCAAGAGCCAGGAACAGCTCCGCGCAATGGGCATCAGCAAGGCACGCGACATCGACCACCTCTTCAGCACCTCCGACGTCCTCAGCCTGCACTGTCCCCTCACCCCCGATACACACCATATCGTCAATGCCAGGACCCTCGCCCTCATGAAACCCACCGCCATCCTAATCAATACAGGACGCGGCCCCCTCGTAGACGAGCAAGCCCTCGCAGATGCACTCAACTCCGGACAGATCCATGCCGCAGGACTCGACGTCCTCGCCCAGGAGCCGCCCATTGACAACTCCCCGCTGATAGGCGCCACCAACTGCCACATAACACCACATACCGCATGGGCAACCCGCGCCGCCCGCCGCCGCCTCATAGACACCGTCGTCGACAACGTCCGCGCCTTCATCGCAGGCAAGCCCCGGAACGTGGTGTAAATACCTTCTTTTTGCCCATTTCCCCTTGTTTTGTTAGGTATCGCAATGGCGTTTAACACTATTTAACGTGTGTTAAAATAAGTTGCAAAATACTGAGTTGCAAACAGTTGACAGGGGGGGGTAAAAATATGTATATTATGGTGTTCAAAATAGCGGATTAAATGTTCTTTTTATCGTAAATAAAGTGGTACCTTTGCACTCGTTTAGAGTAAAAGGAACCATTTTTTTTGTATTTTAAATGACAAGAAGAACACTAAAAAACACCACAATGATAAGGAAATTTTATTTGTTGTTCGCATTACTGATAGTTGCATTATGGTCAACTGATGCACATGCACAGGGCATCTATCAGACTACAAGCGCACATTCCACCACCCGTCAGTGGCACGGAATCAATGTACTGGAAATACTGGATCACGTCAACGATGATGCATGGCTGAACGAGCATTATCCCCACATCAAGCAGACATACACCAAGAATACCTCTACCAATAAGTGGGAAGAGGACCCTGGCTGCGGTTTTTTGGTATATCTCTACAATGCGGGTATTGACAGATTCATGATCGAGGGCGGCGACTGGGGAATGGAAGGTCGTCTGTTC
The DNA here is from genome assembly GCA_900313335.1 of uncultured Prevotellaceae bacterium. Classification (GTDB taxonomy): domain Bacteria; phylum Bacteroidota; class Bacteroidia; order Bacteroidales; family Bacteroidaceae; genus Physcousia. The sequence goes on along the minus strand of OMQX01000116.1, from coordinate 2,938 downwards.
TACGAGGACTTCGGTCGCGAGGTGCTTATGATACTCGAGGAGGGAAATACAGGCACTGGTGACTGGAGATTGAGATTCAATCCGGCTATCACCGAGCATAACCAGACTGATAAATGTAGGTTAACCTGTAATGTACCATCTGTTACTCGAACCGGCAGCACTTGGGAAAATGCCAAGACCACAATGAGTACCACTACTATTATGGATGGATACAGGAAATATGCTAACTGGTATTTTGAACGTGTCGAGAAAGACCCTTCCAGCGATACATATACCTACTATATGTATCAGCAGTACAGACTCCCCGTATCTGACACTTATGGTGGTGTTGATGCCACGACAATCAAGTTCCGTTTCGGTGCTGCCTATGGTGAATTCCGCATACCTGACTCTCCCAAGGGTAATGGCTATTATGTACACATTGACGATGACCGTACTTGCTGGACATCCGCCGGTAACGGGACCAGCTTCGATGGCCAGAAGGATGAAGCCTCTCCATGGGGCAATTACACCAAGGTGCAGGTAGGCAATGACTTGGTTGATATTGACGAACTTTACCAGTGGCGTATTATCAGCGAGGCAGAGTTTATCAGGGTGCTCAACGAGGAGACCGTGGGTCTTAATCCCAGTATCTCCAGCCTTGTTCCCGACCGTGATTTCACCCGTAATGCCAACGACTTTGATCAATGGGTTGCCAAAACACCCTATCCTTTGGACGAGTTTAACGAAACTAATGGTGGAAAATATGGTTATACCTGGGGATATTTTTCGCCGGCATACTGCAGAGATGAATTTCTCTATAACAAGACTAAATTTTACGACAAATCCTGGAACGAGCCTGTTGTGCTGAAAAAAGTCTTTAATAACCTGAAGAATGCCAAATACGGCTATATGGCATTCGAGGGTGTGGGTACAGTCGGTACCCGTTTCGAGGTACCACGTCCCGGATGGTACGAGGTTTCCATGTCAGGTATCAGTTTTGCACCCGAGAATCACCCCGCCTTCTTCTACGCAATGGCAGATGGTGCAGAAGGCATGTCCGAGCATGAGCAAAGTGCTGCTGCTGCCAAAAGTGGATACCAGGAAATACCTATCTACAATCTGTCCAGTGCGACAGAGCTCGGAACAAAGTATAACGATATAGATTATCCTAAAGACAAAAACAAGCAGCAGAAAAACTATGGTAGCATTACCGATGGTATTAGCCTCAGTGTCGGTGAGGTCCTGACGAAACATTCCGAGGATTTTCTGCAAAAGTTCTGGATATACGTCGATCCGGTAAAATATGAGAAATCCGGCTGTACCGGACTTACAGTCGGTATCAAGAAGGAATCTGCTACCAAGACCGAAGGGGGCACCAATAACGGTGTCAAATATTATTATGATTCCGACTGGGTTGTCCTCGACAACGTACACGTCTCATACATGGGTCTTGCCCCGGCTTTCTTGTACGAGAACGAGGAGAGTCTCCAGTACCTTGTTTACGACGAGGATAAGATAGACGAGCGTCCAGGTGCAGCCCCCGACAATATATATGGAGGTTCGCTCAGCCTTGCACGTACACTCAAGAAGAACCAGTGGAACAGTTTCTCGATGCCTATCCCACTAACCGGAGAACAGGTACGCAATGCATTCGGTGATGATGCCAGCCTGCTCGAGCTTCACAGCATAGGAGGTCTGTCCCACAACAGCAATATCATCGATTTCCAGTCCGTAGGTCTCAAGCCCATGGATCCGTTTATGCCAGTTGTCGTTCCCGGCAAGTTCTATCTTCTAAAACCAACCGTGGACCCTGTAGAAGGTCTTGACCCACGAGGACTCGTCTATAACTATTACGATCTTGGGCGCAACTTCTTCACCGTCAATACGGACATCAACGACGGCAAGAACGAGGATGATCCCACCTACTACAAACATTATATCCTTAACCCCAACGTCATGTCCGCCAGCCAGCATCTGCAATCATGGAACGGCAGCGAACTGGTCACAGGAGGCGATAACGACGGCGATGCATGTGTCAGCTATGTGCGTACACCAGGTTACAGCACCTTTGCCGTCACCAACGGTGAATACAACGGCAGCCTTGCCACCAAAGACCTTTATGCACCACTTGGTTCCTACGTCATGAGCAACAACAGGATATACGAGATTAACAAGGATACCCGCCTCAAGGGTTTCCGTGGATGGATCAAGCTATCCAACACATTGTTTGCCGAAAAAAACAGCGAGGCAAAGATTTCGGTCAACGGAGTCGTGGACAATGACGGTTCTACCGGCATTGGCACTATCACCGTTGTATCCGAGCCGGATAATGACAATACCTCCATTTACGACCTGGGCGGTCGTAAGGTCGGTAATACAGGCAGCGGACTCTCCAAGGGTATCTATATAGCCGGAGGCAAGAAGTATATGGTATATTAATTTTTAAAAGACAGCCAGATTATGAAGAAGACATACAATAGCCCAATAACACAGGTGTATGTAGTCTCGCCCGTACATATCGTTTCGGCGAGCGAGGAGCGTGGTTTTGCTGTTGACAGTGACTACGATTACACCGACATCAACGAGGATGCCTCTGACGACAACACTACATACAACGTATGGAAACAGGAAGACGATGATTTTATCGATATAGATTAGGATAAAGCGGATTTTTTTGATACCAATTACCCTTAACCGCCACATCACCGCTCTATCACGAGGCCGTGTCAAAAGTAACAGACACGGCCTCATTTTTAATATTTAGCCAGCCCATAGCCACCGCATAGACAACGTCGTCGACAACGTCCGCGCCTTCATCGCAGGCAAGCCCCGGAAGGAGCCGACACATGCACATCGCCGTTCTTAACGATGCGCATCGGCGTATCATCACCATCTTCAGCCGTCCTTACCATCGTGCTACGCACATGAACTGTTGCGAACCTTTCTGCCAATAGAA
>OMQX01000006.1 GCA_900313335.1 uncultured Prevotellaceae bacterium | reverse complement strand
GTTCGAGGGTGTGAAGAAGACAAAGGGCGAATTATATGATGATCTGGTTGCCAGGCATAAGTTCTGTTTCCTGAATATGATGGATTTGGATCTGATGGATATGGCTGTTGAGCGTAATATACAGCAGAAACCGTATGTGCAGGGTGTTGCGCTGACTGACGGGAAATCGGGAAACGACGAGACGTTCAATCCGTTCCTGAAAGTGCGTTGGCTGACTCCTTGCGGGACGGCGGCTGATGTGCAGACGAGACTGATAGGTGACTACAACTTGCCAAATGTCCTGGCTGCCGTTACCGTGGGGCTGCATTTCGGTGTCGCTCTGAATCAGATAAACGAGGCGTTGGAACAGTACGAACCTAATAATAACCGCAGTGAATACCGTAGGACGGAAAAGAACGAGCTGATAGTTGATGCATACAACGCGAATGCAAGCAGTATGGCTGTTGCACTTGATAATTTCAGGGCAATTCAGCATCCTGGCAAAATGGTTGTTTTGGGTGAGATGCGCGAGATGGGAGCTGAGTCGGTATCAGAGCACCAGAAAGTTGCGGACAGGCTTGCACAGATGGATCTGACCGAGACGTGGCTAGTTGGAAATGAGTTTGGCAAGTGTGATACATCTGCTATTAGAAACGTCACATTGTTTGCTAATGTGGACGAGGTCAAAAAACGTCTGGCAGAATCAGGTGTTGCCGGTCGCTTAATATTGATAAAGGGCAGCAACGGAACGAGACTGTATCAGCTGCCTGAATTATTGTAGGGCAATTTCCTTTGCCTTGGCTCTGTCGGGTTTCCCTGTTTCTGTAATGGGAAGCCGGGAAACTTGTTTTATCTGTTTTGGCAGCCAGTATGGCGGAACGGCCAGACGCAGTGCATGCTCGTCTATCTGTCCTGTTGTCAGATAGACAACGATTTCACCAAACTTGCGGTTTGGCTTGCTTGTTACCATGATGGTGTTGCCAAAGTATTTGTGCAGTACGGTCTCGATCTCCTCAATCTGAATCTTGATGCCACCACTGCAGATAACATTATCTATGCGTCCTTTGACGATAAAGCCACCATCGTCGTTGAATTCAACTACGTCATTTGTGTGCAGGACGTCTGGATTAAGGTGAGGGGCATTGATGACCAGACATTCTCTTTCGTCTAGTGAAAGGTTGACACCTGGCAGTGGTCTGTAGTAGATATCCCTTCCTGCTGTGGATGTGGGGGAGATTCTTCTCATTGCCACGTGGCTGAGTGTCTCGGTCATCCCATATGTGCTCCAGATGTTGTTCGGAAAGGTGCTGAGTTCGTCTTCGAGTTCCTGGTCAATGGCACCGCCGCCGATTATCAGGTGCCTGATGCGGCTAAGGCGCTCGCGTTCTTGGACGACTTGCAGCGTTTCGTAGACCTGCAGGGGTACCATGGCGGCAAAATCGATGGTTTCATCGACATCCTTTAGAGGATGTGCCGAGGGTTCGCGACGGATAAGGTTCAGTTTCCTTTCCTGGGCGCGTATTTCCATCATACGTCCTGCAATGTATTGTGTGCTTAGGCACAGCAATGCCGTGTCACCTTCCTTAAGGTCAAGGAAATCGCATGTCATCCTGGCGCTTGCCAGCATCCGCCCGTATTCAACGGTGATTTCCTTTGGCTGGCCCGTGGAACCGCTTGTATGTAGGATTTCAGTCTTCAACTTTGCAACGCCATAGTTTTGCACCGCGCATTTCGATGTCCATTTCGATGTTGTCGGTGAATAGTTGACCTGTGCCCAGACCTTGTGCAAAAGTGATATTGGGACCGTAGGCGCGTGCTGCGAGAAGTGCAACGTTGCGCAGGCCTATGTTGCTTTCCAGGGCACTGGTTATCCAAGATGAGATACCGCGTTTCTGTGCTTCGCTAATCCATTCCAGCGTTCCTGTGATTCCACCATGCAGCGTAGGTTTGAGTACTATGTAATGTGGTTTGATTGTATCCAGCATCAGTTTCTTCTGTTCGGTGTCATTGACGCCAATCAGTTCTTCGTCAAGTGCGATTGACAATATATCCTGTCTGCACAATTCTGCCATTTCATTCCAGTGATACTGCGGAATGGGTTGTTCGATGCTGTGTATGTCGTATCTTGCGAGTTCCTGGAGTTTGTCCTTGACTATGTCCATGTCCAATCCAAGCCCTCCGTTGGCATCAACACGTATTTCCAGTGTGTCTTTGGTAAATCTGCTGCGGATTTTGTCGAGCAGGCACATTTCGTCCTCCCACTTGATTGCTCCGATCTTGAACTTGATGCATCGGTGACCTGCCAGAATCTTCTTCTTTGCCTGTGCCAGCATCTGGTCGTAGTCGCTCATCCATATCAGTCCATTAGTAGGTATGCCTACCTCGCTCTTTGCAAATGGTGTGTCATAGAGTATGGGATTCTGCTGGTAATCGTACAAAGCAGATTCGAGGGCAAAAAGCAATGCCGGATATGGCCTGAGGTAATCGTTATAGCTTGCACTGTCCAGGGCTTCGTTTATAAGCTTGGCTACATCGCTCATCCGGGTGTAGGAATCGCGGTCGCAGGACAAATCGGGTAGGGGGGCGCATTCGCCTAAACCTATTTTCTGCCCCTTGTCATCACGGATGGTAATTACGATGCTGTCGTGGGTGATGTATTCTCCGCGCGAGGTTCTCGCCGGCTTTTTGAAATGAAGTGTCTTATGGGATAGGGATATGTGCATTGCCGTAGTCTCTACCACTGTGGTTTTCTTTTTTCCAGGAATGCCTTGCCGCCTTCCTGTGCTTCATCGCAGAAATAATAGAGCATTGTGGCATCGCCTGCCAGTTCCTGTATTCCTGCCTGTCCGTCGAGTTCGGCATTAAGGCCTCGTTTAATCATGCGTATTGCCAGTGGTGAGTGCTGCATGATTTGCTGAGCCCATTCTATGGTGGTGTCTTCGAGCCGGTCGTGTGGAACGACCTTGTTTACCATTCCCATCTTTTCTGCCTCGCAGGCTGTATACAGGCGGCACATATACCATATTTCACGTGCTTTCTTCTGACCTACGATGCGAGCCAGATAGCTTGACCCGAATCCTGCATCAAAACTGCCGACCTTGGGACCTGTCTGTCCAAACTTTGCATTGTCGGCAGCAATAGTCAAGTCGCATACTATATGCAGGACATGGCCTCCGCCTACGGCAAAGCCATTGACCATCGCTATTACGGGTTTTGGTATGGAACGTATTTGTTTCTGTACATCCAGTACGCTAAGACGTGGGATGCCGTTTTCATCAATGTATCCGCCGCGTCCCTTGACATTCATGTCACCACCGGAGCAGAAGGCGTTTGTTGCCATCCATTCTTCCTCGGTTTGTCCGACCTTGCGTGGCGAATCGGCACCGGTAAGAATAACTACCCGAATGTGTCCGGCTTCGTTGCACCAGCGCATTGCATCTGACATTTCACTGGTGGTCAGAGGGGTGAAGGCATTGCGGACATGTGGACGGTTGATGGTGATCCTGGCAATTCCCTGCCATTCGTGCAGCAGGATTTCGCGGTATTGTCTTACTTGTTTCCAGTCTCGGCTCATGGTATTCTTATTCCTTTGTATATATTAATGATTATTCATTGATTTCTAAAATTACCGTACTGGTGCTTGTGATGAAATCACATATATTGGATTCTCCATTCATGTATCTTATTCCGTATTCCTCTGCCACAGCCTTGGCGCTTGTTTGGTGCTTGCCCTGAATGAATCTGCGGCTGCAACTGTCGTCTGGTAGTGGCAGGCTTTCAAAGATGGCTCCACCTCCGTTGTTTATCAGCATGATGTGCAGGTTGGCAGGGAGATTAGTATTCCACAGTGCATTCTGATCGTAGAAGAAGGCCAGGTCTCCGATTACGAGAAAGACGGACTTACCAGAATTTGCTGTTGCATATCCAACGGCAGTACTCATACTGCCTTCGATACCGTTAATTCCGCGATTGCAGCAAACAGTTGCGGATACCGTTGACAGTTGTGCCGTGCGGACGGCAGTGCTGTTTGCAATATGTACGACAGCATTTGCCGGAAGGTTACGGAACAGTTTGTCAATAATTCTTGACGGGATGGTTTCTTTTATTGGTAATTTGATGGGTTCGCCCAACAATGGCATCGTGCTGAGGAAAGCCTTTACATCTGACTCTATTGCCAGGGTCTGGCAGCAGAAGAGGTCTGCAATGCGGCCGTCCGCGCTTATATGCCAGTGCTGCCGTGGTGGATTCCTGCGCATCCATTCCTTCATTCGCTTGTCAGTCAGGTGACCTCCAATGGTTATTACAAGATCCAGTGGAGCCATTCTTTCCCAATCAACGGTGTATGAGTTGATGTAATCCGTGGGCTTCAGGTTGCTGAGGTTCTCGGCAACTATTGTCATGCCTGATTTAGTGATATCGAGAGTATTTGCAATATTTGCCGGTAATTGACCTGCAAGAAGTATCGAGCGCTTGCAGGACCTGAACCTTTCCAATATCAGATCTCTATTGTAAGATATGCCTTCCAGGCGTTCAATCTTTCGGACGTCGGGTAAACTTTTTGTATTGAAATCGTATATTGGCTCACAGACAGGGATGTTGATATGTACTGGTTTGCATGTTCTGTGTGTGCACTCGAGTATTGCTTCGTTTATCAGTCTGTTGGCATGCCATGGATTTTTGTCCCCTTGCGGAAGGGTTACGGATGGAACCTTTGTTCCGAGTGCACCTTCTTGTATCATGGTTTGTCCGTCCATCTGCCCAATCCATTCGGATGGTCTGTCGGCAGAGATGAATATTAAGGGGATTTCCTGATAATATGCTTCGCAGGCTGCCGGATAGAGGTTGGCCAGGGCACTGCCGCTTGTTACTATTACCGCAGATGGCTTTCCTGTTGCCTGTGTAAGACCGATGGCATAGAAACCGGCACTGCGTTCGTCTGTCAGTGGGTGGCAGTTGAATTTTCCGCAGTTGAGCGCGCTGTGCACTATCCCTGCATTCCTGCTTCCTGGGCACAGAACCAGTTCTCTTATTCCATGAGCATCGAGAAGTGCGAGTAATTCCAGAATATTTCTGTCTGATGAGAGCATATAGTAGTCAGTGTATGTGCTTGAGCGTTTCCAGTTTGCGCTTAACCTCCATTCTTTCTTCGCGGAAATCACTACTGTGTGTAAGACCGCCGCCGGCAAAGAACAATGCTTTCCCTCCTGAACGGATGTTGGCACAGCGGATGTTTACGTACAGGTTGGTCTCTCCCCGTAGATTGATGGGTCCTAGGAATCCTGTGTAATATAGTCTGCGATTGCGTTCGAACAGACGTATGAAGCGCCATGCCTCGTCCTTGGGTAAACCGCATACGGCTGGTGTAGGGTGCAGGAGTCGTGCGATATGGTATGACGAAACCTGGCGTTGCAGATGGAAGGTGAAGTCTGTGCGAAGATGTGCTAATGTACCTGATTGTACGGTATATGGACCATCGCGCATGATTCGCGCTCCCAGACCTTGCAGTTGTCCTTCGATATAGTCGGTAACGAGTTCCTGTTCGCGCATATTCTTTTGAGACCACTCGCCTTGCCCGTATTCCATGGTTCCGGCAAGGGCCATTGTGTGCCATTTGTTTCCGTATCCCTCAAGCAGGAGTTCTGGCGAGCATCCTATCCAGCGTCCGGACCTTCGTGTATAGACAAGAGATACCATCGAGGCTGGATAGTCTTTTAAGGCCTTTATGAAGACCTGATCCTCATGACCGGCAGCTGACCATGGAGACAGCTCGGAGTATGAAAGGACCAGTTTCTGATAGTTTTCCTTGTCCAGTTGGTATTTGAACGTGCGGTATGCTACCTTGTAGGAGTTGCTTTTGTCTATGTCTGTTTCCTTACGTACCAGTGGAATATTGCCAAGTGAGACACGACGATGGGGTAAATCACAGGTATACTGCCTGATAAGTTCCCAGCCACGTACTGCTACATCAGGACGAATCAGCAGGGTCGGAGTTATTTCAGTTTCTGCAAAGGGTGCGAAAATAAATCCCTCTGGCTCCTCTGTACCCTGTACGACAGAAGCCTCGCCTTCCAGTTGCAGCACAAGATAGGGTTCCTGCTCGTTTGGAAAACGGTATATGGCAAAGTCCAGACCACTGTCCAGAAGACATCGTATTATGGCTGCGTGTCCGTTCATTTAGGCATGGTCTTGATGTTTATGTCACGCTGTGGGAATGGTATCTCGATGCCTGCCTTGTTCAGTGCATTGTATACGACCTCCTCCCAGTGTGGAATGAGCCATCCTGATTCCTGTACGCGGCTCCATGCACAGATACATAGGTCAACGCTGCTGTCTCCGAATCCAGCAAATCGTACGGTAACCTTCTTGCCTGGATCCAGAAGGGGTGCGTCATCCTCGTTGCGTTTGTTGCCGAACTGGTCCAGATTACGTGCGCAATCCTCGTTCAGAGCCCTTATGACTGCCTTCCGTACGTCGTCAATGTTAGTGCCATAGGATACTCCGACAGGTATCTTGACCAGTTTATAATCGTCTGTCTGGGTCAGGTTCTTGAAGTTTTTGGTAAACAGTGCGCTGTTCAGTATGGCAATTACACATCCGTCCAGGGTGTCTATCATCGTACTTTGGTATGTTATGCGTTCCACCTTGCCTGTAATGCCGTCACATTCGATGTAGTCACCCACACGTACACGGCCTGTCATGAGTGAAATTCCGTAGAAGAAGTTCTCCAGAAGGTCTTTCATGGCAAAACCCATACCGGTTGCCAGACCTGCGGTGATTACGGATATTCCGGAGCGTGGGACTTTAAGTACTACCAGAGAGATGATGACAAACAAGCCCCATGACAAAATGGCAATCAGGTTGCGTGCCAGTGTGAAATTGATGCTGTCCTCATCATCCGTGGTTCTCAGGCGGAAATGTATGTAGACACTGCGCAGTGTGTAGTTGGTCCAGCGGAAAATAAAGAACAGGGCTGTAACTATGCATAATTTGAAGATGGATATCTGGATAAGTCCATCTACGTCTACAAAATTGTGAGTGAATATGTTACGGCATATGGCAGTCATGTTGAAGGTGGCTGCAGCCCAGTAGAAACTCCACAATACGCTGATGCATGCCAGGATAGGTACAAGACAGAAGTTTGCCAGGTCATACAGCCAGGTCTTGTTGATGTACTTGCCCTTTGCCATGTTTTTTTTGATTATGGCTTTCTCGCGAGTCACATCCAGTCCTTGCCTGATGTGTTCTTCCAACTCAGGTGACAGGCGCACCATGAAATGTCCTTCCTCGTACTTTTTAAGCAGAACGTGTATGCAGGTTATTGTCATGATTGCTGCCAGTTGGAACATCCACCACAAAATAACCTGTACTGCCATAAGCGAGAATCCAATCCATGTCATTATTGTTGTCGTGACCATCATCATGGTGGTCAGTAACGAATATACCATGTCCAGCATGGGCAGGTACTTTCTATGACGTGACGATACTATGGTTTGCCAGATGCAAAGAACCAGCAGTATTGGAGGGAATACTATATTGATGATAGGGTTGGGTAAAAGTACGATGCGGAACATGATAACACAGAAGGCAAGTACAATCAGTGGAGTGTAAATCTTTGCCGCGTGTAGCATCTGTTCGCCTTTAAGACGCACATAGAGGGATAGGAATATTGCTTCCAACAGCCAGGCGGTATTTATCATCATTTCGGTACCCATCTGGATGATGCCTCGGTCTATGGTCGACCTGACAATCATGACTGCAATGCCGAAAACTGCAATGCCTATGACGTTTGTCAGCATATGAAGCTTCAACTTGTAATCCTTGCCGCGCCAGCGCTTGGGAACCAACATGCGCAATATTCCGTATGTAATCAGCCATGCTCCGCCCAGATAGATGATCAGGAAAAGGCTTACGAACAGGACCGGTGCCCCACGCCACTCGCTGTAGCTGACATCCTTTCCTTCGAATGGGCGGTATTTGTTTGTGTAGGACATCTTTGCCTGCATCATGTAGCGTGGTAAGCCGGACAATACCTTGAAGTAGTTGTCGCTGCCATTGCGGAAGATGTTGTCCTGAAGCATCAGATAGCGTCGCTGTGCAAACTTGTTCAGATTGCTGACTTTTTCCTGTACCGAGGCGTAATAGATGCTTTCGTTCTCCAGTGTTTCCATGAAACTGTGCATGTTCTCACGGATAATCTCTGCGAACTTAAGACACTCTGCACGGTCTTTCAGTTGTTGACCTGTCAGATATAGTGGCTCCTTGCCGATGTCTGATATTTTTTCTTCGGCATGATTGTGGTTTGTATGTATGGAAGCGGAATCATGTGTGATCACGGCTTCGCCCAAAGAATCAATAACACTTAGCAGCATGCTGTCCACTTCGGTCAGCTCTTCCTTATGCTCATCCTCGACAGGTGGCATTGCCTTCAGCGATGCAATCAATGCGTCCAATCGCTCAAGCTCGCGTTTCAGACGCAGGATAATCTTGTCGTAAGGCAACATCTTGCCGTTACGGTCATTGAGTCTGTTGTAAAGGTCGGTTGCGTGCTGACAGGCGTAGGCCATATCGAATGTATTGTCCTGATTCTGCGAATACAGCATCAGTCCAATCTGCTCACACTGTGTCATATAGCCCACCAACTCCTCGTGCTGTTGTGCTCCCTGCTGCTCCCAGCGTTGCATCAGCATCTGCTGTTGACGGTAATTCATTTCCAGTTCAGCTCGCAAGACACCAAGCGTACGTGCCAGATTCTTTTCTTTCAGTACCGAACCGGCAGGTAATGTCACCAGCATAAGGGCGACAAATACCAGAAACAGTTTTTTCATTATCCAGATTTCGTTTATATTCCAGTTACAAAGATATGGATTATATATTTAATAAGGCCTTTCTATAGTGTATTTTTTACTTTTTTGCATGGATAGCGTCGCAGATAATGATAATTTTTCCTACCTTTGCGCGCAAAATGCAATTATAAAAGATATTATGAGTGACAGATTGTTTATTTTTGATACTACGCTGCGTGACGGCGAACAGGTGCCGGGATGTCAGCTCAATACGGTTGAGAAGATTCAGGTTGCCCGTCAGCTTGAAGCACTTGGCGTAGATGTCATAGAAGCGGGTTTCCCTGTCAGTTCACCTGGTGATTTCAACAGTGTAGTTGAGATTTCCAAGGCAGTAACATGGCCAACCATATGTGCTCTGACACGTGCTGTTGAGAAGGATATAGATGCGGCAGCAGAAGCTTTGCAGTATGCCAAGCACAAGCGTATCCATACAGGTATAGGAACTAGCGAGAGTCACATACGTTACAAGTTCAATTCAAACCCCGAGGAGATAATCGAGCGTGCGGTTGCAGCGGTAAAATATGCGAAGCGATATGTCGAGGATGTCGAGTTCTATGCCGAGGATGCTGGACGAACCGACAACGAGTATCTTGCCCGTGTCATAGATGCAGTGACCAAGGCTGGAGCTACTGTCTGCAACATTCCTGACACTACAGGTTTCCGTACTCCATATGAATACGGTGAAAAGATCAAATATCTCTATGAGCATGTTGATGCTTTCGCAGCAGGTACCAGTATTCTCTCCACACACTGCCACAATGACCTTGGTATGGCAACAGCCAACACCGTGGCAGGCGTGTTGAATGGTGCACGTCAGGTTGAGGTGACGATCAATGGTATCGGTGAACGTGCAGGCAATACGTCGCTTGAGGAGGTTGCAATGATCTTCAGGACACACCCGGACCTTGGCATTGAGACAAATATCAATACGCATAAGATATATCCTACCAGCCGCATGGTATCATCGCTGATGAACATGCCGGTGCAGCCCAACAAGGCAATAGTTGGCAGGAATGCCTTCGCACATTCCAGCGGAATACATCAGGATGGTGTGCTGAAGAATGCATCTACATATGAAATCATGGATCCGAAGGAAGTGGGTATCGAGGAGGCAAGTATCGTCCTGACGGCACGCTCGGGCCGTGCGGCTCTCAGACATCGTCTGCACATAAACGGTGTGGATGTTGATGGAGATAAACTGGATGCCCTCTACAAGGAGTTTCTGTTGCTTGCAGATAAGAAGAAGGAGGTTACGGATGATGATATACTGATTCTGGCAGGTGCCGAGCGCTCGGCTTCACAGAATGTCAAGCTTGACTATCTGCAGGTAACGGCTGGCAAGGGAACACGCTCTGTGGCCAGCATAGGTCTTATCATAGGTAACGAGAAGTTCGAGGCTGCAGCATCTGGCAATGGCCCGGTAGATGCTTCGCTCAAGGCATTGAAGACCATTATCCGTCGTGACATGACCCTAAAGGACTTTACAATCCAGGCTATCAGTAAGGGTAGCGATGATATGGCGAAGGTACACCAGTCTGTTGAGTTCGACAAGCATATCTATTATGGATTTGGAGCCAACACCGATATTGTCACCGCTGCTGTCGAGGCATATATAGACGCTATAAACAAATTCAAGTCATAGGGATATAGGTAAATTTGACAAAGTGAGATAATGGGTAAGACGTTATTTGATAAGATATGGGACAGTCATGTCGTTCAGAATGTGGAGGATGGTCCGACACAACTGTATATTGACAGGCTGTATGCTCATGAGGTGACCAGTCCTCAGGCGTTTGATACATTGAGGGACAAGGGAATCAAGGCTTTCCGTCCGCAAAAGGTGGTGGCTATGCCTGACCACAATACTCCAAGTGACCAGCAGGAGCGCATTGATGACCCTATCGGTCGCAAGCAGGTTGAGACGCTGAAGGCTAACTGTGAGGAGTTTGGTATCAGGCATTTTGCAATGGGTACGCATGACAATGGCATTATCCATGTGGTGGGACCGGAAAAAGGTCTGTCGCTGCCTGGTATGACTATTGTTTGTGGTGACAGCCATACCAGTACGCATGGCGCTGTAGGTGCCATAGCAATGGGTATAGGTACCAGTGAGGTTGCCCAGGTTCTGGCCAGTCAGTGTATTCTGCAGTCAAAGCCGAAGACAATGCGTATCAATATTGAAGGTGAGCTGCAAAATGGTGTGGTAGCAAAGGATGTTGCCCTGTACATTATGGCTCAGATGACAACGAGTGGTGCTACAGGATATGCCGTTGAATATGCGGGCAGTACTGTACGCAATATGAGCATGGAGGGACGCCTTACCTTGTCTAACCTAAGTATAGAAATGGGTTCACGTGCAGGTATAATAGCACCAGACGAAACGACTTTCAGGTATTTGAAGGACCGCGAATATGCTCCTAAGGGAGATGCTTGGGATGCTGCGGTAGAAGAATGGAAGCAGCTGGTAAGTGATGATGATGCCGTATTTGACAAGGAGGTAACTTTCCGTGCCGAGGCTATTGCCCCACGCATTACATATGGTACAAATCCTGGTGCTGGTATTGCAGTAGATGGAACGATTCCTACTATGGATTCCCTTTCCGAGGCCGAGCAGGTTCAGTTGCGCGGTATGCTGGACTATATGCAGTTTGAGCCGGGTGAGAAATTGGAAGGTCATCCTGTTGACTATATTTTCCTGGGTGCATGTACAAATGGCCGTATCGAGGATTTCCGTGCATTTGCCTCTGTGGTAAAAGGTAGGAGAAAGGCCGGGAACGTTGTTGCGTGGCTGGTTCCTGGCAGTTGGATGGTACGTGACCAGATTATTGCCGAGGGGCTTGACAAAGTGCTGGAGGAGGCTGGCTTCGAACTGCGCCTGCCCTCATGCTCAAGTTGTCTGGCAATGAACCCGGACAAAGTTCCTGCCGGCAAACTGGCAATTTCGACTTCTAACCGTAACTTTGTCGGTCGTCAGGGTCCTGGAGCCCGTACAATACTGGCTTCGCCACTGACAGTTGCAGCGTCTGCAATTACAGGCGTAATCACTGACCCAAGAAAATTCTGAAATTCTATGAAAGAAAAATTTGATATCATAAGGTCAACCTGCATTCCAATTGAGATTGACAATAATAATACGGATAACATTATTCCTGCACGTTATCTTGCGTTCACTACCCGTGACCCCAAGTTCTATGGAGATGCCTTTATGCACGACTTGCGATACGATGCAAATAACGAGCCTGTCCCTGAATTTGTAATGAACCAACCGGAGTTCAGCGAGGCTCCGCGCAAGGGTGTTCACGAGATTATAATTGGTGGGCAGAACTGGGGATCTGGAAGCAGTCGTGAGCATGCTGCATGGGCGATAGCCGGTTATGGCGTTCGTGTGGTAATCAGCAATTCGTTTGCAGACATTCACCGCAATAACCTGTTGAACTGTTTTGTATTGCCTGTAGTTATCTCACGTGAGTTTCAACTGGAACTTTTTGAAACCGTCAAGGCTAATCCCCAGGCAGAGGTTCTTGTTGACCTTCCCAATCAGACGGTAACCAATCTGACAACTGGTCACAGTGAGTCGTTTCCCATCAACAAATACAAAAAATATTGTCTTATGAATGCATTTGATGATATTGATTTCTTGTTGGATAATCAGCAAAGGATAGTAGAGTGGGAGAACAGGTAAGGCATATTGAAATAATGGACACGACACTGCGTGATGGTGAACAGACCAGCGGAGTGAGTTTCATGCCACATGAAAAATTGATGGTTGCACGTGAACTATTGCAGAAAGTGAACGTGGATCGTATCGAGGTGGCATCGGCTCGTGTCTCGGAGGGGGAGAAGGAAGCGGTACGTAGTATCTGCCTGTGGGCGCAGCGTGCAGGCAAGATAGACAGAGTGGAGGTCCTGGGCTTCTGTGATGGTACTGCCAGTGTCGATTGGATTACAGATACCGGTTGCCGGCACATGAATCTGTTATGTAAGGGCAGCCGTCGCCATTGTGAGGGGCAGTTGAAGAAAACTGTTGCAGAGCATGTCAGGGATATAATAGATGTGGTCGAATATGCAACTTCCAGGGGAGTCAATGTAAATGTCTACCTCGAGGATTGGAGTAATGGTATCAAAGATGATCCCGAATATGTGTTTGCCTTGGTGGATGGACTCAAAAATACACCGATTGACCGATATATGCTGCCTGACACATTGGGTGTACTGAATCCGATTCAGATCTTGGATTACATGAAAAGGATGATTGAGCGCTATCCAACGCATCATTTTGACTTTCACGCCCACAATGACTACGACATGGCAATCAGCAATGTTATGGCTGCAGTAGTAAGCGGGTGCAAGGGAATTCATACCAGCGTAAACGGCCTTGGTGAGCGTGCAGGCAATGCTCCTCTGGCAAGTGTTCAGGCCATACTCAAGGATCATCTCCATGTCCAGACTAATATAAACGAGGTGCAGTTGAACAACGTCAGTCATTTGGTGGAGAACTATAGCGGTATTGCTATTCCTCCAAATAAACCAATAACCGGTGACAGTGTTTTCACTCAGGTTGCAGGTGTTCATGCCGATGGTGACAAAAAAGGTGGCTTGTACATAAACGGACTGCTTCCGGAACGTTTTGGGCGTAAACGCGAGTATGCTTTGGGTAAAAGCAGCGGTAAGGCCAATATTATAAAGAATCTGGAGGAACTTGGCCTGGAATTGACACCAGAGCAGACCAAACGTGTTACGGATCGCATCATTGAACTTGGTGACAAGAAGGAGGTGGTGACTCAGGAGGATCTGCCGTTTATTATTGCAGATGTCCTGCATCATGGTAATATCGAGGAGCATGTGAAGTTGTTGTCCTATGTCGTTACTACGGCATACGGACTGAAACCGTTGGCAAGTATTCGCATGGAAATCAATGGTCAGGTCTATGACGAACAGGCAACAGGTGATGGTCAGTTTGATGCTTTCGTTCGTGCGATAAGACACATATATAAGGACAAGTTGGACCGCAAGTTTCCATGGCTAACCAACTATGTGGTCTCTATTCCTCCAGGCGGTCGCACCGATGCTTTTGTACAGGCAGTCATTACATGGGAGTTTAATGACAAGACGTATCGTACACGTGGCTTTGATGCTGATCAGACCGAAGCTGCTATAAAGGCGGTCATCAAGATGTTGAATATAATCGAAAAAGAATATGAATCTTAAAATCGCAGTCCTGGCCGGTGATGGCATCGGTCCGGAAATTATGGAACAGGGAGTGGCAGTATGCAGTGCAATTGCCGAGAAATTCGGACATGAGGTATCGTACAAGGAGGCTTTGTGTGGTGCTCATGCTATTGACGAGGTCGGAGACCCGTTCCCCGATGAGACGTTCCAAACTTGTAAACAGGCTGACGCTGTGCTGTTTGCTAGTGTAGGTGATCCCAAATTCGATAACAATCCATCTGCAAAGGTCCGTCCGGAGCAGGGCTTGCTTGCAATGCGTAAGAAACTTGGGCTCTATGCCAATATCCGTCCTGTAGAGACGTTTGATTGCCTGATACACAAGTCACCATTGAAGGATGAGATTGTTCGCGGTGCTGATTTTATATGTATCCGCGAGTTGACTGGTGGTATGTATTTCGGAAAGAAAGTTGAGCCTACGGTTAATGCCGATGGCGTCGAAGAGGCATTGGATACCAATTACTATACACGTCCGGAGGTTGAGCGTATCTTGCGTGTCGGCTATCAGTATGCCCGTGCACGTCGCAAGCATTTGACGGTGATTGACAAGGCAAATGTGCTGGCCTCGAGCCGTCTGTGGCGTAAGGTAGCACAAGAGATAGAGAAGGAGTATCCGGATGTTACGACAGACTATATGTATGTTGACAACGCTGCAATGCGTATGATTCAGGATCCCAAGTTCTTTGACGTAATGGTAACAGAGAACACCTTTGGCGACATACTTACTGACGAGGGATCTGTGATCACGGGTTCCATGGGTTTGCTACCGAGTGCATCGACGGGTTCCAGTACTCCTGTCTTTGAACCTATCCATGGTTCATGGCCACAGGGCAGGGGACTTAACATCGCCAATCCTCTGGCTCAGATCTTGTCAGTTGCAATGCTCTACGAATACTTTGGCCTTAATAAGGAGGGTGCATTGATCCGGGAGGCAGTCAATGCTTCGCTTGACGCGAATGTGCGTACTCCGGAGATTCAGGCAGAGCCATGTTCTGAAAAGTATGGTACAAAGGAGGTCGGCGCCTGGATTGTCAACTACATCAGGAGGGCATAGAGTCGGCTATTTCATGAAAACCAGGCTGACTGCCGCTATCATGCATACGAATGCTGCCAGATGGTTCCAGTGCAGTGTTTCGTCAGGAAAGCTCCATGTCGTGTAGATAACGAATACGGTCAGGGTGATTACCTCCTGAATAATCTTCAACTGGAACAGATTGTATGGTCCGCCATTGCCGACAAATCCAACTCGGTTGGCAGGAACCATGAAGCAATACTCCATAAAGGCAAGGCCCCATGATATCAGGATGATGATAAACAATGGTGTGTCACCATGGATGATGTGCATGTTCTGCAGCTTCAGATGACCATACCATGCAAGTGTCATGAAAATGTTGCTGACAATAAGTAGCAGGATGGGTAGAATGTAGTTCATTATCTAGTTAGGTTGAATTTCATTGTAAAACCGAAATCTTGTGTTACGGTCGGGTAGGAACTGCTGGAAAGCAATGGGCTGGTGCTTTGGCGGTCATAGAACATGGTCAGTGTTACATACTTGCTCATCGCGTAATCTAATTGGAAGGCTGTCTTTATGGCCTTGTTGCCAGATGTCGCTTCGCTCTGACCGGTTTGAATGTCCCTGCGTATTGCAGCCTGATCACGTACACTCAGGTCGAATCTTAGATTCAGGGTATGTGCAAATGCATTCCTGCTCTTCTTGATGTTCAGGTCGTTGTCATTATTGTTGGTGTTACCTCTCTGGGCGCGATTATGTGCCGTAGTACGCATTGCCGCCTTTTTGCTGGCTTTCGTGAAACCGAATATGCTTGACAGACGGAAATCGTTCAACTTGTATCCCCATCCCAGAACAAAGTCATTGGATACAGTCTCGGTAATCTGCGCACTAGTCATGGACAGAGACAGGACACGTGTAGTGCGGTACTCGGTTTTAAGCGTCATGTTGTTCATGAATGTCACGTTCAATCCTGCCAATGGACAGAAACTCTCGTTGATACTTACATTACTGACATCGTAACAGCTGCTGGGTGAATACATGTCGCCGGTCGTATTACTTATGAAGCCTAGTTCCGAACCGTCCATATACTGTACCCATGAGGCGAAACTGTTGTACGAACCTATGCTGAATACGCTCTTGTAACCGTGAGTGATCTGGACGCTCTTGAAGTGGTCACGTATCCATGGTAGGGTAGACAGACCCTTGTATGTCAGGTTCCAGTTAGGCAGCATCTGCATCAGTGACGGGAAAATGTTCAGTTCCCTTGTAGTTCCTCCACCGCAATATGCAGCCAGAAATGCTGGAACCATGACATCAGCACCATAAATATTTGCTGGATTGTTGTTGGTCGCATCCGTCTTTGTGCCGTGTGAGCCTACGTATGTTTTGTTCTGCGGGTCTTTCATGCCGATATATTGTGCCTCGACACGTTCCTGATAAACGCCGAGCAATGAACGGAACTTCTCAAAAGGAGCACTGTGATAGCCGTTGGCGGCTGTTCCACGGCTTGCAAATGCAGTGCCTATGGAAATCGTAGTCATATTGAAAGAACCGGTACGGGTAGTAGGGTTCCCTTCGTACATATACTGAATGCTGCGGCTTTGGTTCTGTGTCCGCGACATGTTTATGTCTATTTTCAAGTCGGTTATTGGCTCTAATGTTGCCTTAATCTGCAAATCTTCGCTCTTCGAACTTATAGCAGGACTCGATAAGGTTGAATCGTTCATCAGCCATCCTTTATTGCGTGCTTCCTCTATATAGTCGTCGTTGACGAAGCCGAAAGCGAAGCCTACGCCTGGAGTGAACCCCTGGTTGGTCATACGCTGTCCCAGAATATCGCCTACCTCGGGCTTGAAGCCGGGAAGCGACAGATTGTATGTGTTTTTGTATGACAGGCTTGCAGAACGCAGCATCATCATGAAGCGTGCTCCTGCCTGAGCCCACTTGTACCACTTCTGTTCACTGGCTTTTGGCTTGGCTATCACATTGAGGCGTATGCGACTGGAATCTGCAGGACTGGTAATCAGTTTGATCTTGTTTTCATCCAGCTTCTGATACCTTACCTTCACATCATGGCCCTTACTGTCTTGCATACGCACAATCAGACGCTTGGACTTCTGGTTATGCGTGATGGTCAGGGTAGTATCCGGAAGCAACCGGATTTCTTGTGCAAATCCCTTTGTCTGCTTCTTTGTGTCCTTCTGAGCAGATACGCCCTTCAGGTTGGTCTGCGCCTTATTCATGGCAGCAAGCTCGCGTGCCATAATGCTGTCAACACTGACGTGTGTTTTCTTGGACTCGGCGCGTGCTTTTGCCAGTAGGGCTTCACGTTCCTTTTGCTCCTGCTCCTTTTGCTTCTTCAGAGCCTCCTGCTCCTTCTTTTTCTTTTCTACTTTCTTGTTCGAGGCATTTCGTGCATTTGATGATGAGAAACGCTTGTTGGCTTCCTTCAGGAAATCCCAGTGGTTGTAGAGTGTTTCCATCGCCAGTTTTCCGTTGGCATTTATGGTGCGCTGGGTGTTGACCGTATTGCCGAGGGATGTTCCGTCCTCTAACTCACTGCCCCGTTTCCACGAATATGAGCTGTTGTATGTTCCGTCTGCAGTGATCCAGTCGAAGCATGGAATCTTGTTGATCGGCAACTTGTAACTCATGCTTACGGCCTGGTTGTAGTCCAATGGGCGTCCGAAATGTGCAAGCGATACCTTGACGCTGTCCTTCCATGCTTCGTATTGCTCTGGATACAGGTCTTTATTGATTACGACATTGGGCTGTTCTACTTCGGCGTGTGTTGCACTCTTGAATGTGAAATGCAATGATTTGAACAGATCCCATCGGAGGCTGAAATTGCGGTTCCACAGATATGTGCTACTGAACTGGACGGGGAGTGACTGAGGGTTCTCGAGATTATCCACATCGCGTTCCTGCAGTTCGTAGTATGCATGGCTGAGATCAGTGCCGAACGTTATATTCTGCGGGGCAAATGCAATATTCTGCTCCTTTATGATTGTTGCCCACTTGTTCTTGGTCTTCCATTTCTTGAACGGCTCCCAGTTTTTCCAGTTCGGGCTCCAGGTATAATTGACTTGTGCCTTCCAAGACGTATCGTATTCATACAGCGTCGTACGGCCACGTCGTGTCGTGCGGCTACGGCTGTATGAGAATGAGAAGTTGGCAGGGTCGTATGGCATCGGGTGCTTCTTGCTGGCTATATTCACCTTGGCACCACTGATACTCATGTTGCGTGATTCGGTAACGGATGTTGTCAGTGAGCTCAGCGAATCGCGTTCTTCCTGGGTATTGAGTGCCTCCATGGCATCATCCAACAGCATATCGGTATCCAGAGGATTGTATTTGGGCTTTGATATCTGCTTGCTGTAACTATAGTAGAATGGTACGGTAACCTTGGCTTTCTCAGGTAGCAGACGACCCAGGTCCACGTTGGTGGTAAACTGGTACTGATAATCGTTTTCGTCTTTGCGGTCCATGACACTTTGCTCAATGCCACCGAAACCGGCAGTAACGACTTTGCCTGTTGCTGTGAACGAGCCGATGTCCGACAGCTGGATGTTGAGGTTTCCCTGTGCTGCCCATCCGCCTTCGTTGGTAAATTCCTGAAGGCGTAACTCATTTACCCACACCTCGGCACTCTTGTCTGTTTCTGCATGGTTGCGAATACCTATCATTATGGTTTTTACTTCGCCAAGTGAGGGATTACCCTTAATGGAAATACGGTTGTTCGGCCTGTCGGGATCGTAGCCTATGAACAACTGGCTATATGCGATGCCGCTCTTGTTCCTCTGTTTCTTGAGGGAGGTAAGCAGCGAAAGGTCAAAGTCCAGCATATTACCAGCAGGCCATACCTTCAGCCGGTCTTCGGGCGAGTTGTTGTTATATTTGGTAACAGTCCATTCGGGGGTAAGTTCCAGGGGAACCTCGTATTCGTAGTAGTTGTTGCGGTAATCCGACCCGAGGCGCAGGAATACGCTGACCTGTCCGCTTTGCAGGGGTGTATACTCCTGATTGTCCTGACTAAGTGCGTTGGCATGGACAAAAAGTTGCAGGTGCTTGTACTTGCGCATATCATAGCGGCAATTATTATACACGGCACGTGCATCGTTGGTGCCGAGGTATGTGGCAATCATAGACAGAGCCTGCTCGTTGCTTTCTACCAGTTGGCTTCCAGATGTGTCTGTGATACGGCTGATACCGGGAGGAACAACATAGTTGACAGGCTTACGGTCGTTGTTTTCCTCTATATTGACGGATGTGACGGTAAAGTTTGTTGCTGACGATATGGTACCGCCTGCCTGGTAAAGACCGTTCTCGTATGTACGCCAGTCACCATGGACAAGATCCAGGGTTCCGAAGCGTAGAATCACACTGTCCTGAAAATTGTCAAGGTACATTCGCATGAACCTTATGCTGGAGAAATCAGAAATGCCACCTATACTTTCCTTGTCTGAATCCTGCAGGGGGATGCGTATAAGATACCAGTCAATGTTGTCAACTGTACCATCGCGCAATGTAACTGTTGCAGTTCGTATGTCGGAAACGTACTTGCCGGGATTATCCTTGC
>OMQX01000030.1 GCA_900313335.1 uncultured Prevotellaceae bacterium | reverse complement strand
TTACCAAGGATGCGCTCTACCACTGAGCTATAGCAGCAACACACGTCCTCTTCAGGACTTAATATTAGAGCGGAAAACGGGACTCAAACCCGCGACCCCCAGCTTGGAAGGCTAGTGCTCTATCAACTGAGCTATTTCCGCATTATTCAGTGGGCAGGGACGGATTCGAACCGCCGAAGGCGTAAGCCAACAGATTTACAGTCTGCCCGTTTTAACCACTTACCTACCTACCCAGTATGCCTATTTGCGGGTGCAAAATTAGGCATATTTTTCTAATCACCAAAACATTTGGCTGTTTTTTCGTGATTATTTTATTTATTTTTGTGCTTTTCTATCTGGCGAGCCAGTATTTCACACGATTTATCAATTGCCTCTTCAAACGTGTCGCATGTCTCGGAAGCAAACAACGTCCTGCCCTTGACATACACCCTGATATCAACCTCCTTGTTTAATGCCGACTCGGGTTTTACGACCTTCAATGACACCTCAACCTTTCCTATTTCGCTATCAAAGCGTGCCAGCTTGCCAATCTTCTTCTGGATAAAATCCTGCAACTTCTCTGTTGCCTCGAAGTGAATCGCCTGAATCTTAATGTCCATAATTTCCTCCGTTTTTAAGCTCTTGGATGAGCCTGGTTATACATTTTTTTCAATTCCTCAAAGGATGTGTGGACATAAATCGACGTCGTAGACAACTTTTCATGCCCCAACAACTCCTTCACGGACTGCAAATCTGCATCATTGTTCAGCATCGAGGTAGCAAAACTGTGCCTCAGCACATGCGGACTTATTTTCTTCTGAGTCGTCACCAGCATCAACGCACCTCTCACGGCCAGTCTCACCATACCGTATGATACCCTCCTGCCAGTACGCGAACTCAGGAACAACGCCTTCTCGCCACCACTCTTCCGGACAGACCCTAGCAAAGGGATATACCCCTCCAGAGTCTGCTTCAACTCGTCCCCGAACGGAATGACACGCTGCTTCCTACGTTTACCCGTGACCTTTATTGTACAATTCTCCAGATTAACATCATCCACGTCAATTCCAGTCAATTCCGATGCACGGATGCCAGTAGAATACAACATCATCACAATCAGACGGTTACGTCTGCCCTCATAAGTATCAGGAAACCGAACATCATCCAGTAAACGGTTCATATCCTTCTCCTTTACAAAATAAGGCAGCACCTTTGCCTTCCTGGGAGTCTGCACCATATGCGCAGGATCAGTCTCCACCAGTCCCCTTCTCAGGAGAAAACGGTAAAAACTCTTCACCGCGCTCAATCGCGGGCAGACACCGGACGGAGTAATTCCCCTGTCCATAAGACAAACTATCCAATCACGGATTACATCCGATGTAACATGCCTCCAGTCAAGATCCGAGTCCAAGGATTTTATAAACAGCCCGAACGCTTCCAAACTGTCGTGGTAAGGCTTAATGGTATTTTCGCTGTAATTGCGTTCATACCGCAAGTATGCCACAAAATCCTCCAACCAAGTGTCCATTACGATTCCTCGTATGCTTTTCGGAGTATAAAGATAGACAATTCCTCTGGCTTATGCAAGCAATAGCCTAAAAAATTAACTACTTTTACTTTTTGTCTGTCTGAAGCAGAAGAATCAATCCTCTACACGCTGAAGCTGCTGCACATAGATAGCACGCTCCATCTTCAGACGGTTCTTAACAGATGGCTTGTCAAACTGCTGACGAGCACGCAGCTCCTTGACGATACCAGTCTTCTCAAACTTACGCTTGAATTTCTTCAAGGCACGTTCGATGTTTTCGCCTTCTTTTACAGGTACTACAATCATTGTCTTAAATGTTTGAATGTTAATTATTTCAATGCAAAAGTCACTTTTTGCCGCGCAAAGATACGACCTTTTTATGAGGTAGCAAAACGTTTGAGGAAAATTTTGCACAAAAAAAAGGCCGCAGCAACTGCCGCAGCCAATAATATAATAAGGTAACGAGCTACCACTTACAAGTTTGGGTTATCCTTCTTCCAGTCAGCAACCGCAGGAATGATACCCAGGCCAATAATCTCGTCGCGCATAGCCTGCAGATGCTCATATGATTTCTGCAACGCAGCCATTTCCTCCTCCGTACCCTGAGGTGCAGTGAAACGCACGCCGTTCTTGTCAATAACAGTAGGCATTGCCATCATCACATTCTTCATACCGCACTTGTCACAGTTTACATAACAACCTGCAGGCCATGTGAAAGGCTCACCCCCCATAGCGCCCTCTATCATTTTGACAGCCTGATATGCAGGGCTCTGGAACGAACTGCGGCCACGCAACTTGATAATGTTGCTGCCACCCTGTGTCGTCATATGCTTGATTTCAGCCCAACGCTCTGCACTCAATGGCAACTCGCTCAGAGGCTTGCCGTCAATCTTTGCCTTCGATGCGAATACAGCCATCTGCTCACCGTGACCGCCATAGGTCCAGGCATCAGTAACCTTGTCCTGCTGTACACCGAACTCCTGAGCCAGCTGCTGCTGCAGACGAGTCGAGTCCAATGCTGCCAGTGATGTCAGCTGATTCGGTTTCAAACCCGAGTGAATCAGCGCTGTCAAAGCCGTAACGTCAGCAGGATTGAAGATAACCACTACATGCTTGACATCCGGACAATACTTCTTGATATTCTCACCAAAATCTGCAGCAATCTGACAGTTGCCCTTCAGCAGATCCTCACGTGTCATACCCTCCTTACGTGGAGCACCGCCCGAGCTGATGATATACTTTGCACCTGTGAAAGCCTCGGCTGCATCCACCGTATAAGACAGATTAGCACCAGGGAAAGCACAATGACACATCTCGTCATAAACACCATGAACACCAGGCTCATAGATATCATACAAGCAAATGTTAGGAGTAAGACCCAACATCAGCACCGACTGCACCATGTTAGAGCCATAACAAGCTTTTCGTCTGTTAAGAACTTCATCATTTTCAATATTTTATTTGATTTTATAAATTGTCACCGAACAAAGATAGCAAAATTATACATACAACGTAGCACGAACCGGTAATTTATTGCCATCCATCACTATTTTTTGTACCTTTCAGTTGCCCACAAGAGCCATTCACGCTCAGTATCATCATTCAACAAAGGCAAAATCAGCTCACGAACCCTCTGGTGATATTCGTCAATCCAGCAAACCTCATCGTCGGTAAGCATATCCAATTCAATCAATCTGCGGTCATAGGGACAAAGAGTCAAAGGGTCAAATTTCAGGAAATAGCCGAAATCCGTCTCCCAGGCCTTTACACACAGCAGCGCGTTTTCAATACGCACACCGTATTTACCCTCGACATAAATCCCAGGTTCGTCAGTAATGACAATACCCTCGCAAACAGGCACAACCGTATCTGCCCTGCAGTTTCTGCGAATCTGTACAGGTCCCTCGTGCACACCCAGCACATGCCCTACTCCATGACCCGTGCCATGACCGAAATCATAACCGGCACGCCACATGGCTGCCCTGGCAAACGTATCCAACTGCAAACCAGTCGTAGCTACCGGGAACACGGCATGCTGCAACTGCAGATGACCCTTCAGTACCAAAGTATATACACGCCTCTCCTCACCAGAAGGCACACCCATTGCAATTGTACGGGTAATATCTGTTGTTCCAGCAAAGCCATCACAGTCAGCCCGGTCCCGCAAGAAGTAATGCGCGCCGGAATCAAGCAACAGCAAGCCCTTTCTCCTTATCACAGCATCCGTCTCCGGCGTAGCCTCGTAATGTACTATCGCACCATGGGCACCATAACCGACAATCGTTCCGAAACTCAATCCCATGAAGCCAGGATGTTCAGCCCGCAACGCAGTCAGTTTCTCAGCCACGTCAATTTCTGTAACGGAGCCGACACTATCCAACCAAGCCAACAAACGCACCATTGCCACACCGTCACAGACGTGAGCCTGACGGAAGCCATCCTGCTCAACACTGTTCTTCGATGCCTTCCACACCGCAACAGGGGTAGTACACACACACCCGGATTGGCAAGATACCTGATCATAAGGTGCAACACCAACACCTATGGATGACAGATATTCCCTAATACCATCCACCTGGGAGTCATTTACATACAGGATATGGCCACCTTTGGCATTAACCTGCAGAAAAGCAATAACAAACGGATTATAATCAATATCGCTGCCACGGATATTAAGCATCCAGGCCACCTCGGCCAAATCAGATATCAATACAGATTCCCTGCCCTGTTCCACAAGCCATCTGACCAGACGGCCCAGTTTGGAAGCGGCACTCTCGCCACTCAGTTCATCCGGCATTACCCATGCCTTTGTCAATGGCAAGGACGGGCGATCCATCCAGATACTGTCAAACGGTTCCTCGCAACTACGGACAACAAAACGTGGATTATCATCAGTATTTACACAACCATGTTCCTCCAGCCAATCCTCCATTTCCTTGTCTATTCCAATCCGCATTAGCCTGAACTCAGTACCTGCCAACTGCTCTTTAGCCTGCAACCAGTACCGCGAATCCGTCCACAGCAGGGCCTCGTCCATTGTCACGACAGCATCACCCGCACTGCCGGTAAACCCCGTCAGCCAGCGACGGCATTGCCAATGCTCAGCCGGATATTCGCTGCCATGAGGATCATCCGTTGGAACTACCAATGCACCTACACCATTTTCACACATCCACCGGCGCACGGCACGTATTTTTTCCTCAACTGTCATTTTAACACCTGTTTGTATGGCAAAGATAGCCTTTTCCAAATAAAAAAACTATATCTTTGTCCTAAAATTTACAAATATGGCAATTATCAAGAAACTGGCAGGCATGCCTGCACCGCGTTTTGGAAAGCACTGCTATTTTAGCGAGGGGGCAGTTATTGCAGGGGACGTTAAAATGGGCGACGACTGCACCGTATGGTTCAATGCCGTTGTCCGTGGCGATGTCCACTATATTAAAATAGGTAACCGAACCAACATTCAGGACAACAGTTGCATCCACACCCTTAACGGCAAGGCACCATGCATCTTAGGAGATGATGTGACCATTGGCCATTCCGTAACACTGCACGGATGCGAGATATGCGACGGTGCCCTCATAGGAATGGGAGCAACCGTCCTGGACCTTGCCATAGTCGGGCGCGGAGCCATCGTTGCAGCAGGAGCATTGGTACTTAGCAAAACCCAGATTGGAGACGGTGAACTTTGGGGCGGCGTTCCAGCAAAATTCATCAAAAAGGTAGATCCTGAACAGGCCGCAGCCCTGAACAAGACCTATGCACGCCATTACATCGAATACTCAGACTGGTATCGCACTGCCGACTCCGACCCGTCCAACACACAGAACATAACCACCAGCGAGGAATATCAGGGCTGACACACCCCACGATAAGATGCCTGCAGTCTATTTTGCACTACCCTGCAATTCAGGATACTGGATTCGCGTATGGTAAATGATGCGAAGTTTGCTCTTCAGCACCTCCTTTGCATTCGCTATATCCAGGAAAGTGATAGGACTCTCCTTGAAGAAACCGCCCGACACCTGACTGTCAACTATACGCTCGACCAGATCGGAAATACTCTGTTCCGTGATATCCGTCAGGCTACGGCTGGCAGCCTCCACAGCATCACACATCATCAGTACAGCCTGCTCCAATGTCTGAGGATTAGGACCGGGATATGTGAACATTGCGGGATCCACCACCTCGTCAGGACACTTGTTCTGCGCCTGCACATAGAAATACCTTGCCATACTGGTACCATGGTGCGTCGCGATGAAACCGCGTATTACTTCCGGCAACTTATATTTCTCTGCAACAGCCAGTCCCTCGCGCACATGGCTGATGATTATTGATGCCGACTGCTCGTTAGTCAACCGCTCATGCGGATTTATGCCATTCTGGTTCTCTGTATAGAACGCAGCATGGCGTATCTTGCCAATATCATGATACAATGCCCCGGTACGTGCCAAATGACTCTTGGCACCAATCCTCTCAGCCACGGCTGCACAGAGATTGGCAACCTGCATACTGTGCTGGAATGTCCCCGGAGCCTCCTCGCTCATAAGACGCAACAACGGTGTATTGGCATTGCTCAGCTCAATAAGAGTAACTGCACTGGTAAAACCGAATACCTTCTCGATGGGTATCAGCAACAGATATGACACCATCAACAGCAGGGCATTCAGCGCAATACATACCAGATTGGAATAGTCCATTTCGCTGAATGAGACAAACCTGCCGGTAACAACATCGATGCTCACATATGTCAGCACCGAAACCACCAGAACCAGCAGAATTGTCCGGAACAACTCACTGCGCTGCGTTAATTCCCTGAGACTTGCAATCGCGGTGAAACCTGCCACAATCTGCACCACCATGAACTGAGCAGGCTGGCTTACAGCCACTGCCGACACCAGTACCACCACAATATGAGTGAAGAATGCAGTACGGCTGTCCATGAAAATACGCACAAAAATAGGCGTTATGCAGAAAGGCAACAAGTAGGCATTGACCATTACACTATGCTTCAGTGTAAATGTCAGGATAGGGAACAGAAGGAAAAATGTCAGAATCAGCGAGATGTAGCGCTTTTCCTCCAGATAGTCGCTGCGGAACTGCTGCAAATAAACCAGCAGAATTACCATTGCTGTAGTTACCAGCAATATCTGACCTACAGTCGTCAGTATAACCTCGCCAACAGATTTCTGCCTTTTACTCAAATGCTGTTCCATACTCTGCAGCACAGCATACGTATATTCGTCGACAATCTGTCCACGGTCCACTATCTTCTGTCCCGAAACGACCGCTCCAAGATAAGGCGTTATCATCCTCCTCACCTCCTGTTGCTGTTGTATGCTCTTTGCCTCATCATACACCAGATTACTGGTCAGGAAACGGTTCAAGTTGCAACGACGCACCACAGCCGGTGGGAAACGCACCGAATCTATATCCTCGGTCAGTGCATTATAAGCCGTTATGGGCGTATACAATTCATCAACCGTATACTCGCTCGACACGTTACCGTCAATCAGATGAACCATACCAATCCTGCGTCCCTCCAGGCTCCTCATCTGATCTGCAGTCATTATACCCTGTTCATATATCTCCTGCAGACGCTCGGCAAAAAACTCCTTGAAATACAAGGGGACCTCCCCTGCCAAGCTGTTCTCAAACGTACTTAGCCAAACATTCCGGATACTGTCCGAGACCTGATGGCGCACATTGTAGTAAGGCTCAAAATAACGCTCTATGCTGTCATTTTCCTTCCGCAACGCCTCCTCACTCTTAAGAACGGGAAAACTGTCCTCGGCAATCAAGGTGGCATAATCCCAGGGCTCACCCACATTGTAATGGTAGATACGCATGGCATCTCTAGGCATCAGCCCCACCAGCACAATCACGGTGCCCACGATGAACAACACCCTCGTAATATAGTCCTTCCTGGACCAGTTATGTCTATGGTTATAACGACTCATCTCTTCATTGGCTTTAAATCAAGAAAGACCTGAAGCATAAACCTTCGGGATGTGCGAAATTACGAAAAAAAGACGAGTAATCGGAAAAAAAGTTATAATTTTGTGCCAAATATAGACTAAAAACACAAAACCAATGTCCGAAAGAAGAGTCAGAGTGCGTTTTGCACCAAGTCCCACAGGTCCCCTACACATTGGAGGTGTACGCACCGCCCTGTACAACTATCTGTTTGCACGTCAGAATGGCGGCGACCTGATTTTCCGTATCGAAGATACTGACAGCACACGCTTTGTACCGGGAGCCGAGGAATATATAATCGAATCATTCCAATGGCTGGGAATTAAATTTGACGAAGGCGTAAGCTTTGGTGGCAATCACGGTCCATACAGGCAGAGCGAGCGCCGTGACATATACCGCAAATACGTAAGACAACTGCTGGACAACGGCAAGGCATATATTGCATTCGATACCCCCGAGGAACTGGATGCCAAGCGAGCCGAAATCGAAAATTTCCAATATGATGCCCGTACCCGCGGACTCATGCGCAACTCACTTTCCATGAGCCAGGACGACGTAAAGGCACTTGTTGACGCAGGTACCCCATACGTCGTACGCTTTCTGATCGAACCGGGAGAAGACGTCCATGTAGACGACATGATTCGTGGAGACGTATGCATCAACAGCAGCATTCTGGACGACAAGGTCCTGTACAAAAGTGCCGATGACCTGCCCACATACCACCTTGCCAACATCGTGGACGACCACCTCATGGAAGTCACGCATGTAATCAGAGGCGAGGAATGGCTCCCAAGCGCACCTTTGCACGTATTGCTATATCGCGCATTCGGGTGGGCAGATACCATGCCGCGCTTTGCACATCTTCCGCTCCTGCTCAAGCCAATCGGAAACGGCAAACTCAGCAAACGCGATGGCGACAAGCTAGGGTTCCCCGTATTCCCTCTGGAATGGCACGACCCCAAGAGTGGCGAGACCAGCAGCGGTTACCGCGAGAAAGGCTACCTCCCCGGAGCAGTATGCAATTTCCTGGCACTGCTTGGATGGAATCCAGGTGAAGGCCAGTCCGAGATTATGAGCCTCGAAGACATGGTACGTCTGTTCGACCTGAGCAAGTGCAGCAAGAACGGAGCAAAGTTCGACTACATCAAGGCTGCATGGTTCAACCACCAGTACATGATATCACGCGATGACAGCGAGTGGGCACCAGACTTTGCAGCACTGCTTGAAAAACAAGGTATACATTCAACGCCCGAGAAGCTCACAGAGGTAGTTCGCATGATGAAGCTCAAGGTCGTCGAATACACCGATGCCCAGGGCAACAAGAAAAAACGCAACATCAGCTTCATCACCGACATGTGGCCGCTTACAAGATTCTTCTTTGTCGCACCTGCACAGTTCGACTGCGAAGACAAGTTCATCAAGAAAAACTGGAAGGAGACCTCCGCTTCCGATATGGCAGCCCTTGCAGACCGTCTGGAGAAAGTCAGTGATTTCAGCTTAGCAGGCCTGAAGGCCGAGATAGACCCATGGGTCGAAGAGACAGGCATGAAGCCGTGGAATGCATGGCGCGTATGCCTTGTAGGCGAGGGACAAGGTCCCGATATGTACGAACTGGCTGCCTTCCTGGGCAAGGAAGAGACCGTTCGCCGCATGCACTTCGCAATACAGACGCTGGGATAATCAGTCTACATCAAAGTATACAACGGCAGACCTGT
Organism: uncultured Prevotellaceae bacterium; assembly: GCA_900313335.1. GTDB lineage: Bacteria > Bacteroidota > Bacteroidia > Bacteroidales > Bacteroidaceae > Physcousia. Next base: position 6,670 of record OMQX01000030.1, on the reverse strand, counting down.
ACTCAGGCCTGGACAACAGGTATTGCTGTACCTGAATCAGACGTGTACGCGCATCGGACATGTTTGCCGACGTCTCTATCTTAACCAGTACCTTGCGTATATACATAGCCTGCACACGGGCTATTGCAGGCACGTCAGGACCTATGACACGATGTGCAAAAACCCTGCGCAGCAACTGTCCCATTTCATTTGCAAGGTGATCCAGGACACGCTCGTCACGATGCTTCATGTACACATAGACCATGCGGCATAACGGAGGATAGCCAAATAACTGCCGCTCCTCCATCTGCCCATTGTACATTCCCTTGTAATCATTATCCACTACCTGCTGTATAATCGGGTTTTGTGCATCATGGCATTGTAGGATTACAGTACCCTTACCCTTGAACAGGACACTCCTGCCTGCACGGCCGCTTACCTGAGTCATCATCTGGAAGGCATGCTCGTAACTACGGAAATCAGGCTGATTCAGCATTGTGCTGGCATTCAGTATACCGACCAGCGTCACATTACGGAAATCCAACCCCTTCGTTACCATCTGCGTGCCCACCAGAATATCAGTCTCACCGCGTTGGAAACCCTCTATTATACCCTCGTATGCCTGACGACTTCTTGTCGTATCCAGATCCATACGCGCTATACGCGCCCCGGGCAAAGCCTTCTGCAACATCTCCTCGATACGTTCTGTACCGAAACCCCGGCTGCTGACATTGTCACCCTCGCACTGCGGACAATGTGTCGGAATCAGCTGTGAATAGCCGCAATAGTGACAAACCAGACGGTTTAACCGCTTATGCAATGTCAGACTTACATCGCAATGCGGACATTGCGGCACCCAACCGCACACCTGGCACTCCACCATCGGAGCAAAACCACGACGATTCTGGAACAATATGACCTGCTCCCTACGCTCCAGGCGATTACGCATCTCGTCCAACAGCATCGGACTGAACGGACCATGCATCATCTTCCTGCGTTTCATCTCCTTGATGTCGACTATCCTGATTTCAGGAAGCGTCACATTGCCATAACGCGTAAACAACTCCACCAGACCATACTTGCCCGACTTGGCGTTGTAATAGCTCTCCAGCGAAGGAGTAGCCGTACCAAGCAGAGTTCTTGCCCCCGCCATACGCGCCAGAACCAGCGCAACATTACGCGCATGGTAGCGCGGAGCAGGCTCAGTCTGCTTGAAACTGTTCTCGTGCTCCTCATCGACAATAACCAGTCCCAAGCGTTGAAACGGCAACAAAACACTGCTTCGCACCCCAACGATTATGTCGTAAGGACTACTGCCTACCTGTTTCTGATACACCTCCACACGCTCGGCATCTGTATACCTGCTGTGGTATACCCCCAGACGATTTCCGAATACACGGCGCAGACGCTGTGTCAACTGACTTGTCAGCACAATCTCCGGCAATAGGTACAGAACCTGTCTGCCTTCGTCCAAAGCCTTCTGGATCAGATGTATATATATCTCCGTCTTACCGCTCGAGGTCACACCATGCAACAGACATACATCCCTGTCGTGCCAACTACGTACAATCGAGGAATAAGCCTCATCCTGTACGCTGCTCAATGCCGGCAACACCGATTGCACACCATCTTCACGCAAACACATTGATTCAGGTGCTATCCTGCTTACCTGCACCGTATACTGTTCCAGCAGACCACGTTCCACGACAGCCTTCAGAATGGCAGGCGAACAGCCTGCAGCCCTCATCAGCTCCTCGCGCGTAATCTCCCTCAACATACCTGGATTGTTTGCCAAAAGCGCCGCGTTCACCCCCGCCAGTTCCACATAGCAAATCATCAACTGCTGCTGTTTGGGAGCAACACGCAAGCCCCCCATGGCCACATTCAGCCTGGTTGCATCAAAATAAGCATTGCTCAGCCTTATGCACGCCACAGTCTTGGGATGATATCGCACTACACCATCCTTCTCCTTCATACCCGATGGAATGGCTGCCTTGTACACCTCACCAAGCGTACACATGTAATAATCCGCCACCCATTTCCACAGTCTCAGCTGCTGTGGCAGCAGCACTGGATGATCATCCAGTACCGAAAGGATATCCTTTACCTCAACACGTCTGCCATCACCCTGCAAAGCTGCAGGTTTGGAAACCTGCTGAGAAATAGCCACAACCAACGCCGCATACTGCTTGCTCTTACCAAAAGGCACATTCACGCGACAACCCACCTGGACACTGTCGTCCAGATGGGCTGGTATATGATATGTGAATGTGCCCTGCAGCGGCAAGGGCAGCAGACATTCGGCAAACATGCTCCCTATCTCCTTTGTCTCCTGACAGAGATTCGCGGAGCACTGTTACCGCCGCCGCTACCTGACTTGGACTTGGTGGTCTTGGACGAGCCGGATGACACAGAACTGCCACCGCTGCGACGCGCACTCGAGAACACGCTGCGAGTCTTCCTGACCTTGCCCTGAGCTGCCTTGATACTGTCAGCCTGTGCAGCCTTGATGCTATCCTCATGGCTCATATGGCCCCAAACCTTGTCCTCGAAATCCACGATCTGCTTCTCTATCCTGTTCTGCTCACTCTTCATTGCAGAATCAGTCTTGCAATACTGAGCCAGTGCACGGCCCTGCATATTGTTCGTCTTGTAAATCTGACCCTTGTACCGGGTTGTAGTAAAATAATCGTCGGCAGTCATATTCATGACATTGTTCAGATTACTTGCCATCATAGGCAGCCTGGCCAGCCACGGAGCAACCTCGTCATAATTTAGCCAGAACATCGGATACGGAGTACTCTCCCCGCCCCACTCGTCAGCACCGCGCATCAGCACCGGACACAAAGCCGTCACCTTGGTCTGGAACGTACCCGTTCGCTGATCCAGATATACGCTCTCCTTCAAGTAATAACGCGTAACCTCGGAACTTGGGATATCACTGTCATCCACCTGATACTTGCCCTCATTGGGCTCTTCGTAATAAATACTGTATCTGGTCAGCACATCCTCGACCTTCAGTTTGTTCTTGTCCTCGAAATTCTCCACACCGTCCAGCTTGTACATATACGCATTTATCCTGCCGGTCAGCATCAGACGGAACAGATACGTAAACAGGTTCACCTGACGCCCCATAGGCTCAACAGGGTAATACAGCGGAGCATTGGCATCCTGAGTAAGGTCAAGTGAACGGTATACATCGCGTTTCCATACCACATCCTCGGGCATGGCATCCTTGGTAGGGAACTGCAGGGATGCACGGTCATTAGCCTGAGCCTGCTTCTTCTGTGCCGCAGCATTACTGCTGGTCACCCTACGCTTCTGCGGCTGAGCCTGAATCAGGCCAACACACGCGATTACTGCTAAAAACAAAAATATCCTTTTCATAATCATTAATTTACAATAACCTCAATCGCCCCGTTCAGCGTACGCTGCACTCCATCAGGACCCTGTGCACGGATCTTGGTGATAAAGAAACGCTTGCCACGCGACAAACCTCGCATCAGATTCTTCTGACGATCCGTAAAGCTGCTTCCCGCACTAACCTCGGGCACAGCATTTCCCAGATTGTCAAAGAATACAGTCTCGAAGCCCAGTACCTGAAACGGAATGTTCAGCAAACCATCATCTATGGCAGCCCCCAGACCGCTTGCAGCCATCAGCGCAGCCTTAGCCATCTTGCCACCCATGAAATGACTGTCGCCAGTAGGTATAAAAGCCGTCGGATCAGGTAATTTGCGGACACGGTACGTAAACTTGCCCATCTCCTGGCTGCGACCGTCGTGATTGGCAATTACAGTAAACACCGCCTCGCCACCAACATTCGTAGGACGTGCTATATAGTGCCCGTCACCCTTCTGTACCAGCGAACCGCCATTCATAGACAACGATATCCTGCTCGTCGGAACACCCGGTACACTTACACTTATAGGGTTGTCATATCCGGCATACAATACATTCATCAAGTCGGCACTCAGAGTCGCTGCTGGCGGAATAACCGTATACTTGTCCGAGAATTCGCGGCGAATCTTGCGTCCCTCGCCATTAAGCATCTCGATAAAACCGCTGATTGTAAACTCGCCCGTGCTACTGCACACCGTCTCGTAAATACCTTTGGAATTAGTAATCTCGCGACCACCAACATAAACCGATGGAGTACTGGTAGTATCCACGGCAGCCATGATGATCTGCGCCTCGTAGCGTCCGCCCTGCACTATTACACGGCTATTGGGAATTACATACGCATTGACCTGATTCACACGTATATCCTTCATATCGATATTGCCAATCAGCTCATGCAGGACCTCACCCTCGGCATAGCGAACGTCATTCTGCAACTTTGTCAGCATCGTCACCGCAGCCGCAACCGGCGTAGCCTCGAATATATATTCCTGCCAGTTCTTGCCCATAGCTCGGGCACCCTTGGGCACATCCGTACCCAGACTGGTCTCGATCAGACGGCGCTTTTTAGGATCGCTTACCATCTTGGTTATACGGCCGCGATAAATGGTGATGGCATTATACAGCTCCTTGCCGCGCGGCTCCAGCGGAGAGAGCATCACCTGCGATGCAGCCTCCAGGTCCTCGCCGTTACGGATATTGTGCACATCAGCCCTCGCACCGTCCGCCTTGCGGACAATAGCCATCTTCAGCTCATCAGCCAGATTGTACAGAGAATCACTCATCGTACGCACCTTCTGCGCCCTTTCGTACCACTCCCCGACCTTGGTAGGATTAGCCTTGTACTGCTCGGCAAAATCCTTGTATATCTCACCGTTGATATCAGCCGAGTTCCTTGTAGAAAGCTCCAGCTTCTCTGCAACAAGAGTAAAACCCTTCAGCACATCGTTACTGACATTCAGCGCCAACATGGCCATCAGCACGACGTACATCAGATTTATCATCTTCTGACGCGGCGATATCTGCTTTTTCCTTATTTTTGCCATTATGCCTTAGGAGCTGCTGCCTGCATATTCACGGTCAAGGCCTGAATCATGCGTGCGTAAACATTGTTCAATTCATTTATGTTCTCTGCCATCTTGCGAGTCTGCTCGTCAATCTGCTCGATTGTGCTCACCTGCTTGCTCAGACTGCGCAACTGCAGTTCATATACTGTCGAGATACCCGTAACCGTACGGTTCAGGTTATCCATCTCCTCGCTGTCCTCACCCATACGGGCAGCCTGCTCCTTGACACGTGTCAGGACCTTCGTCAGTTCAGCCAGTTCCTCGGCATAACCCTTGACAGCCTCCTCTACGGACGAAGGATCCGTTGCCCCGATCAGTTCCTGTGAAACCATACTGTTTAACGGCTGTTCTACAGCTGCCAAAGGCTGTTCCATAGTTGGAGCTGACTGTTCCATGGCTGTTACGGGCTGTTCCACGGCTGCAACAGGCTGTACTGCAGCATTGTTCTCGGGAACACGCTCCGTCACACGCTCGAAACCCGCAACTATAAACACGAACACCTCGGTGCCCATACCTATGAACAACATCATGTTGGCTCCTGGCAGGTGAGTCAGTTTGAACAAAGTACCTAATATTACGATAGCAGCACCCCAGCTATATGCATACTGCATAAAGGTCTGACCGGCTATCGTGTCCATCCATTTCTGAATTGCATTGATTATAAACATAATTGAAGCCCTCTATCTTTTCTGATTCTATTACTTTTTCTTAGTCATTCGCGAGTTGTCGCTCACCATGCTGCGAACACAGCGGAAGCCTATGAAGCTGCGAGGCTGGTTCTGATACTCGTATGCACGCCATGCACTGCGTATCATGCTCTCGGGATCCTTCCAGCTGCCACCACGCACACTCTTCTTCTTCAGACGGTACGGGTCCTCGATAGCAGCATTGTACTTCAGCTCAGGGTTCATGTCACTCATGGCATCCACACCAGCTTCGGTATAAACCGTGCTCGTCCACTCCGCAACATTACCTGCCATATCGTACAAGCCCGATGAATTGGCGCTGAATATACCGCAACGGCTCGTAATCAGGCTGCCGTCCTTGGTATAGTTACCGCGGTCAGGCTTGAAATTGGCATAGAAGCAACCCTTGTCGCTCTTAGTCTCCTTGCTCTCCCACGGGAAGGCATTACCCTCCTTGCCGCGAGCAGCATACTCCCACTCTATCTCGGTAGGCAGGCGGAAACGCTGCAACTGCCTTGCATACGCACCCATACCACGCATCAAGAACTCCGTACGCCATGCACAGAATGCATTAGCCTGCTCCCATGTAACACCCACAACAGGATAATCATCGTAAGCAGGGTTGGAGAAATACAACTTCATGTAGCGCTCGTTGTCGGCATTCTTGAAATCATTTACAAAATGGGAATCCGGCGTCTGCTTCGTCGTATAACCGTCGAAGGAAAGACCGTCAATACGGTCGTCAATCGTAGACCCCGTGTTCGTGTATCCCTTCAGGAACTGGCCTTCCGTATACACAGACACTTTGCCGATCACCGGATCGTTGTACTGCGTCGCCTCCACAACAAACTTCGCCAGACGGGAGTCATAGAAGATTGTGTTGGAACTGATTGTTATCTGTACACGGTTGGATTTAAAGTTCCCCCTCGGGCTGTTTGAATAGCCGGTGTTTGCCGCAGTACCGACATCATTCGATGTCGTACGCAGATGCGTCGTCACGCCGTCTTTCGCGTAAATCTCGTCGCCCCTTGTCTCGAT
>OMQX01000039.1 GCA_900313335.1 uncultured Prevotellaceae bacterium | reverse complement strand
GCAGGGCGTTTCACGTATCGAAGACAATACCTTCAATTCCTGCGCAGCCTTTACCAGTTTGGAATTATCCCAGAGTATTCAGCATATTGGCAGCCAGGCTTTCCAGGGCTGTACGAAACTTACATCCGTAAAACTGTCGAGCGTTACGCCGCAGAAAATAACCTTAGGCGAATCGGTGTTTGACGGTGTTGATCTTGCTGCTGTTACGCTATACACCCCGCAGGGCAACGGTGCCTATCTGTCAACGGCCGGACAATGGAAGGACTTTGGCAGGATTCAGGAGGAACGAACCCTTGCACATGGCGTTTATTCGCAACTGGCTACAAATACCAAGTTCTATGTCTATAACGTAGGTTTGGGGCGTTATCTGACCAAGGGCGAGGCATACGGCACCCAGGCCATAGTGGATGACACTGCCAGTCCGATGCGTTTCGAATTGCGCCGTACAACGGGCATGGCAGACAATACATATTATCTCTATTCGGATGATACAGGTAACAGCAACCATATCCTGTTCCGTACCAATACGGACACCAAGGTGGGAACTGGCGTGTATGCCTGTTTTGTCGACGGTACAACGACAGACGAGGCCAAGGGATATTGGAAGGTGGCATTGGTGGGTGGCACGGATAATGTCTATACGCTGCAGACGCCAAGCAACCAGACAGGATATGCAGCTACGAAGTATCTGGGAGTTGTAACCTCGCACAAGAGCAATGCAGCAACCCCGACTTATGGCATATACAGCGACATAGTATATACCGACTATCCGCTCAACTGCCAGTGGATGTTTGTGCCGTATGACGAGGCGCGTACAGAAAACTACCAGATATCCCTTGATCTGAAGAAACTGCTGGAGTCAGGCATCGGCCAGGGCCTGGCAGTTGAATATGAACAGGAAATGTACGACAATATGCAGAGCTCGACGGAAGATCTGCTTAAGTGCTGTCGTAAAATGCGTGCTAAACTGGATCTTGTGGACTTTGCAGACAAGGAGGTGCGCAACGTTTCACTTGCCAACTACGACGCCGACGGCGATGGGGAAATAAGCCGGTCCGAAGCAGCTGCCGTCTCGGATGTCAAGACGGTATTCTACGGAAATACCAGGATTACCGACCTGAGTGACCTGTCATATTTTACAGGTATGGCCGAATTGGCTGAAACTGCGTTCAGAAACTGTACCTCAGTTCGTAGCGTAAACTTGCCGGACCAGCTCAAGATAATATCTGCACGGGCTTTCCAAGGCTGTACTAAACTGGAAACCGTATCCGTAGGCAGTTGCGTTTACAGTATTGCCGACTATGCTTTCTACAGCGACAATGCAATACGCGAGTTCCGCATATATGTAGCTGATCCTTCCAAGATAAACATGGGCAACAACGTATTCTCGACATCTGCGCTGAGCAATGCCACGCTCTATGTGCCATACGGTTCCAAGCAGCTTTACGAGAATGCCGATGTGTGGAAGAATTTCAGCTCCATTGTCGAAATGCGTGCCAAGGCAGAGACCGGCTATACGGCAGATCCGCAGACAGATACCGGATATTATATCTATAACCTCGCCCTCAAGGACAATATCACTCGTGGTGAGGCATACGGTACGCAAGCCATAGTGGGAAGCAAGGGCATGGTATATCAGCTGAAGCGAACCAGCACCATGCCTGCAGGTACATACTACCTGTACTCCGAGGAAACAGGAAACAGTACCAACAAGGTCCTCAAGCGCGTCAGCACCGACCCCAAGGTAGGCAATGGTGTAAAGACATGCTTCGTAGACGGTACGGTAAATTCTACGACCTATTGGAAGCTGGCACCAGTTGCCGGTAAGGAAGGTGTATTCACCTTGCAGGTACCCGAAACGGATGCAAGTTATACAAGCGGTGAATACCTGGGAACCGATCTCGGTCACATCAGCCAGTTTACTACTTTCAGCTATGGATTGTACTGGGACATTAATTATGAGAGCAATCCCCTTAACTGCCAATGGGCATTTATCAGTGTGGACGAGCTTAATGCAGCCAGGGCATTCTATGACAAGACAGAACATCTAAGGCAACTGATAGAAAGAGCCCGTAGCAAGTCGTACGACGTAACTGCCGAACAGGCTGTATATGATAATTTCCAGAGCACCGAGGAAGAGATAGACGGAGCCATAGGGACCCTGCGCAACAAATTGCATTACATTGACTTTGCCGATGACAATGCAGCCTCGATAGCCATTAACAGATGGGACGACAACGAGGATGGGGAAATCAGTCAGGAGGAGGCCGCTGCGGTCACATCGCTTGGCAATACCTTCCGTAGTGCAACCAAGATGAAGAGTTTTGACGAGCTGCGCTACTTTACCTCGCTTTCCAGCATAGGTGACGAGGCATTCCGCAACTGCCCTGCACTTACCTCCATATACATTCCGCAGAATGTCGTGACCATCGGGCAGAAGGCTTTCTACAGCTGTTCGGGCCTGAAATACATTGCCGTACTGTCGCCGGACGTGGTAGATGCAAGTAACTCGTCATTGACCATGAACAAGATACAGCTCTTCGTGCCGGCATCCCGAATGGAAGCATACGCTGCCGATGCAACGTGGGGCAGTGCATCAATTACCGAATTCACAGGAACTCCCGTTGTCAGCGCCAATGTGTTGGAACGCCTCTACGGGCGCAACAATCCCACACTTGCCTTCACGGTTACAGGTGCTCCCATAAACGGCACTCCCTCCCTGTCGTGCGAGGCAGTGCTCAGGTCTCCTGTCGGCGAATATCCTGTTTCCGTAGCAGCAGGCACCATTACGACACCCGGTGTTGTCCTGCAGAACAGCGTACTTAGGATAAACCGTACACCGTTAACCCTCACTGCAAAATCATACAAGCGTAATTTCGGAGAGGAGAATCCTGTGTTCGAGTTTACCAATTCCAGCCTGCGCAACAGCGAGAAGATCAATGACATCCTGCTTCAACAGCCTGTGCTTGAGTGCGATGCCACGCCCGAAAGTCCTGCCGGAACATACGAGATACGTATATCCGGAGCAGAGACCCAGAACTACGAGATTACCTATGTCAGCGGCACGCTGACGATCGAGAATCCAACCGGAATAGCCGATGCCGTGGCTAATACCGAGGGCAAGGTGTTCCATGACCTGCAGGGACGTCGTGTATATAAGCCGGTACGCGGCCTGTATATCGTTAATGGCAGGAAAGTAATGGTGAAATAACGGACGTGGACAGGCTTTTTGGGCTTCTTTTTTAGAAAAAAGACCCTAAATTGTTTGTCAGTTAAAGGAAAAGTCTTACCTTTGCACGCCGATTATTATCAACGGAACCTCGACGAGGGTCCCGTGATGCGTGTGGATAGCTGCCCGATTGGCCTCGGCAGTGGTCCGTGAATCGTATCGAAGAACAAAGTAATTAATTAGCAACAAACAAAGAAATCAAAAATGGACACTTTGAGTTACAAGACCATCTCTGCCAACAAGGCAACCGTAAAGAAGGAGTGGGTTGTAGTTGACGCTACAGACCAGGTCCTGGGTCGTCTGGCATCTAAGGTGGCAAAAATCTTGAGAGGTAAATACAAGCCCGAGTTCACTCCTCATGTGGACTGCGGTGACAATGTTATCATCATCAATGCAGACAAGATCGTCATCACCGGTAACAAGATGACCGACAAGGTATATCTGCGTTACACCGGCTATCCCGGCGGTCAGCGTATGGAGACTCCCGAAACCATTCTGGCAAAGAAGAACGGTTACGAGAAGCTGCTTCGCCGTACAGTAAAGGGTATGCTGCCAAAGAACCGTCTGGCAGACAAGATCCTGGGTAACCTGTACATTTACCAGGGTGCAGAGCACAAGCACGAGGCTCAGACCCCAAAGACAATTGATATTAACCTCTACAAGTAAGAAATATTATGGCAGTAGTAAATGCTTTGGGCCGTCGCAAGAGTGCAGTAGCCCGCGTATATGTTCAGGAAGGTAGCGGCAAGATCACCATCAACAAGCGTGACTTGACAGAGTACTTCCCAAGCACTATTCTGCAGTATGTCGTTAAGCAGCCTCTGACTACTTTGGACTGCGCAGAGAAATATGACATCAAGGTTAATCTCCAGGGTGGCGGTTACACAGGTCAGAGCCAGGCTCTGCGTCTGGCTATCGCACGCGCACTGGTGAAAATCAACGCCGAGGACAAGAAGGCTCTGCGTGCCGAGGGCTTCATGACACGTGATGCCCGTGAGGTAGAGCGTAAGAAGCCAGGTCGTCCAAAGGCACGTCGTCGCTTCCAGTTCAGTAAGCGTTAATGACGGGCGCTTTGCGCTTATCGATATATGTTTAGCATCTAAATCGGCCGGACTCGCTATACAATATTTATATATAATATAATAGGATTACCGGCAGATTGGTTCGCGAAAACGAATTAAAAGGAAAGTAAACAATTAAAAGAAAAAAGAACATGTCAAGAACATCATTTGAGACACTGTTGGAGGCTGGCTGTCATTTCGGTCACCTCAAGAGAAAGTGGAATCCTGCAATGGCTCCTTATATCTTCAAGGAGATGAACGGTATCCACATCATTGACCTTCACAAGACCGTAGGTATGGTAGAGACTGCAGCCGAGGCTATGAAGCAGATTGCCAAGAGCGGTAAGAAGGTACTGTTTGTTGCAACTAAGAAGCAGGCCAAGGACATCGTTGCCGAGAAGGCACAGTCCATCAATATGCCTTATGTTATCGAGCGTTGGCCCGGTGGTATGCTGACCAACTTCCCCACAATCCGCAAGGCTGTGAAGAAGATGGCTACTATCGACAAGCTGACAGCCGATGGCACATACAGCAATCTTTCAAAGCGTGAGATGCTGCAGGTTACCCGCCAGCGTGCAAAGCTGGAGAAGAACCTGGGTTCTATCGCTGACCTGACACGTCTGCCCAGCGCACTGTTCGTTGTTGACGTAATGAAGGAGCACATCGCTGTAGCCGAGGCTAACCGTCTGGGTATCCCCGTATTCGGTATCGTGGATACAAACTCTAATCCTAATCCCGTAGATTTCGTCATCCCTGCAAATGATGACGCAAGCAGCAGCATCGAGGCTATCCTGAATGTAGTATGCGGTGCAGTTGCCGAGGGTCTGGAGGAGCGCAAGGCCGAGAAGGCCGACGAGGCTCAGAAGGAGACAAAGAAGTCCGAGAAGAAGGAAGAGGCTCCTGCAGAAGAGGAGGAGCAGGCTGCTGAGTAATCAAGTAGTCAAAATACTAACGTCAAACTAAAAAAAGAATAGTACGATGGAAGTTACAATGACTGAAATCAAGAAGCTCCGTGCAATGACCGGCGCAGGTCTGGCTGACTGTAAGAAGGCCCTGGCCGAGAGCGATGATATGGACGGAGCAGTAGCATACCTGCGCAAGAAGGGTGCTGCTGTGGCTGCAAAGCGTAGCGACCGCGAGGCTGCCGAGGGTTGTGTGCTGGTAAAGGCTGAAGGCGGCTTTGCTGCTATTATCGCCTTGAAGTGCGAGACCGACTTTGTTGCCAACAATGCAGATTTCGTAGCTCTGACTCAGCAGATCCTGGATGCTGCTGTTGCTGCAAAGTGCAAGACTCTGGACGAGGTTAAGGCCCTGCCTATGGGTACCGGTACCGTTCAGGACGCTGTTACCGAACGCAGTGGTATCACAGGCGAGAAGATGGAGCTGGACGGCTACTGCACCATCGAGGGTGCATGCATCGCTACATACAACCACATGAACCGCAACGGTCTGTGTACTATGCTTGCCTTCAACAAGGAGGTTGCTGATCCGGACTGCGGCAAGAACATTGCCATGCAGATTGCCAGTGCAGCCCCTGTTGCCATTGACGAGAGCGGCGTACCTCAGTCTGTAAAGGACAACGAGATTGCCGTTGCTGTCGAGAAGACAAAGGCAGAGCAGGTTCAGAAGGCTGTAGAGGCAGCAATCAAGAAGGCAGGTTACAACCCTGCACACTTCGACAGCGAGGACCACATGGAATCCAACCAGACCAAGGGCTGGATTACCGCAGAGGATGTTGCTGCAGTCAAGGAGATCATCGCCAAGGTAAGCGCCGAGAAGGCAGCAAACCTTAACGATGCAATGATCCAGAACATCGCCAAGGGTCGTCTTAACAAGTTCCTCAAGGAAAGCTGCCTGCTTTCTCAGGAGTACATCTGGGACAAGAACATGAGTGTTGCCCAGTATCTGCAGAGCGTAGACAAGGATCTCGCTATCGTGGATATGAAGCGTTTCACTCTGAAGGCAGAGTAAATCTCTCCTTCAAGATATAAAAAGTGGATTGGCCATTTTGGTTAATCCGCTTTTTTTGTTTAAATTTGCCACAAAAGGAATACAGCAATGAAGATATTCGGCGTAGTAAGGAACTACCGCGAGCACATCGCAGAGATGGAGAAGAAAGTACCATCTCCCTCTGTCCCTGCGTCACAGGAAGCAACTGATGCAGCCGAGCCCGTTATCTTTACCAAGTGCGACAGTGCACTGGTCAATCGCGGCAGACCCTTTTTCATCCCCGATTTTACCAGCGAGTGCGAATACGAGACCGAACTGGTCGTACGCATCTCGCGCATGGGACGTAGCATCAGCCAGCGCTTTGCCCACCGCTATTACGACGCCGTCACCGTAGGCATAGACTTCACTGCACGCGACATACAGCGCAGGATGCGTGCCCAGGGTCTTCCGTGGGATCTTGCCAAGGGCTTTGACGGCAGCGCCGTCATAGGCGACTGGAGGGAATTCGACCAATTGCCAAACAGGAACCCTGTAGAACTGAAGAATGTCTCGGACCTCCTGAGAGCAGGCATGGAGTTCCGCCTTGACATCAACGGCACGACCGTCCAGTCGGGCATCAGCACCCAGATGATACATAATGTCGACCGCCTTGTCAGTTACATCAGCAGCTTCATTACCCTCAAGACAGGAGACATGATATTTACCGGAACCCCCGTCGGGGTAGGGCAGGTACATATCGACGATCACCTGACCGGTTATCTGGACGGAGAGAAGGTACTGGAGTTCAACGTAAAATAAAATACGTCAGTTGCACGTTATAATAAAGTGAGGAACCTGATACGATATTGTCTGTTGTCTGTTGCCGTCTGCATGGCAGCCTCCCTGGGTGCGCAGCAGCGTATCACCTACCTTGACTGGAATATTATAGCAGCAGATACCGTTGCACCAGTCTATGGCGAGGTCGTTCCCCTTGAAAGCAACTACCGCCTGTGCACCTACCGCGTTGCAGTCGAATATCCCGTGTGGGGTCCCCTTACTCCCCGGGAAATGGCACTTGCCAGGAAATACCGCTCCCTCATTTCCGACACCCTTGACATCGAGCATTATATAACAGTAAGCCGGGGAAAAGGCCTGCTCAACTACAGCTTCGTGCCAATCATCCGTAAGCATGGTCGTTTCCGCAAGCTTGTCAGTGCCAAGATATCCATCATCCCGACTCCCAAGGTCAGCTATGCCAGGGCAAGGGAGATCCTCAGGTCGGACGCCAGTGGCAGTCGCTATGCAGACCATTCGGTCCTTGCACAAGGCACCTGGCGTACAATCCATATTACCTCGGACGGCATGTACCGCCTTACGTCCTCGTTCCTGTCCTCAATGGGATTCAAGGACCCCGGCAAGGTTCACCTCTATGGCTATGGAGGTCATCAGCAGAACGAGGTGTTTGACATGGACAGCGACTTTGATGACCTCGAGGAAGTCCCCCTCTATACAGCACCGGACGGCAGCCTCCTCTTCTGGGGAAACGGACTTGTCTACTGGAATGGCGTCAAGCGCGTATTCAATGCATACGCACGTCAGGCAACATATTTCCTGACAGAAGGCGGCGAGCGCGAGGAAATCAGGACCGAGGAGCCATATACAGGTCCCGTTGCCCAGACCGTACAGTCATGCCTTGCACACAGGCTTTACGAGACAGACGATTTCGCATGGTTCCGCGGCGGCAGAAACCTCTATGACTCCAATCTGTACAGCGGAGCATCTTCCCGCAGCTATACATTGAAGGACATCAACAGCCTCGGAAACGAGAAGGTAATGATCTCCTTCACGGCAAGCAAGGTCATAACCCCCCTGTCCGTCTATGTAAACGACAGCCTTCTCGGCACACGTACCATATATCCCCCGGGAACGTTCGAAGCCTTTGCTGTAGGCAATCTTACCAATGTCAATGCCTCGGGCTATGGCAAGGGCAAGACCGACTGGACGTTCAAGCTCGTTACAGGTAACAAGTCCTACAGCAGCAATCAGATTACCGGCCGTCTCGACTATATAGCACTCAATTACACAGCTCCTATAGAACTGCGCAACGGCTATGTACAGTTCGGCGGAGGATATTCCGGAACAGGCGAGGGCACTGGAACGTCCGACAAGGTCACCACCAGATATACCGGAGCAACCATGTTCCGCAACATATCGGCAGGAGGCTCCACCAATATCAAGGTCATGCGCCTGGGCAGGCGCGGAAGACCTGCAACCCTCGTTGAAACCAGCCATGCCGAGGGCTCAGTGGAATTTTCGGTACAGGACGGCACGGACGATTTCGTGGCATTTGACCCAGATTACCAGTTCCCGCTGCCCACGGCAGGATCGTCCGTAGGCAACCAGGACCTGCACGCGTCAGACAATGCCGACATGGTCATTATAGTGCCTTCCAGCGGCCTCCTTACATCCCAGGCCCAGCGTCTTGCCGATGCACATGCCCAGTATCAGGGCATGAAGTGCATGGTGGTAAGTGCCGACAAGATATACAACGAGTTCTCGTCCGGCACACCCGATGCATCCGCATACCGCCGTTTCATGAAGATGCTCTATGACCGCGGCATAGACGGAGGCACAGCCCCCAGGTACCTGCTTCTGTTCGGCGACTGCGCATGGGATAACCGCATGAAGAGTTCCGACTGGCGCAGCTTCTCTCCCAACAACTATCTCCTGTGCTGCCAGAGCGAGGAAAGTTCCAGCGACGAGTCATCATACTGCTGGGAGGACTATTTCGGCCTTATGGACGATGGCGAGGGAGGCCAGCCCACCAAGGACGTTTCGGACATCAGTATCGGACGCTTCCCCGTCACAACTGCAGATCAGGCACGCATTATGGTAGACAAGACCATCGATCATTTGTCCGCCACATACGCCGGTTCATGGAAGAACGACGTCCTGTTTGTAGGAGACGACGGAGACAACAACGAACACATGGATCAGGCAAATAAGGTTGCCGAGACCCTCATCAAGGCAGCCCCCGATGTTGATGTACGCAAGGTCATGCTCGACAGCTATGCACGTCGCAACGAAGGCCTGTACTATACATACCCCGAGGTTCACGATATTATCGGCAAGGCCGTTACCGACGGTACCTTGATGATCAACTACACGGGCCACGCCAGCACATACCTGCTCAGCAACGAGCGTATTGTCCTGCTCGATGACGTCAAGTCGTGGAAGTCCAAGCGCCTGCCACTGTGGTACACAGCAGCCTGTGATACGCAGCCCTTCGATTCCCGTACCGAGAATCTGGGCGAGGAAGCAGTCCTTAACGACGGAGGCGGAGCAGTGGCATTCATCGGTACCACACATACCGCATTCTCAACACAGAATTACTATCTGAACAACTTCTTCTGTCAGAACCTGATGTCCTGCGACAGCCAGGGCAACCGCTACCTCCTGGGGGATGCCCTCCGTATGGCAAAGAGCAGTATGACCGAACATTCCAGGGACAGTCAGCGCCCATACAACAAGATGCAATACTGTCTGCTCGGAGACCCCGCGCTGCTTATGGGCAATCCCGTTACCAAGATTGTGCTTGACAGCATCAACGGCGATGCACTTACCGGCTCACAGCAGCTGAAGGCCGGCGGCCGTGTACGACTTTCGGGCCATGTCGAGCTCATGCCCGGTGAGGCCGATACCCAGTTCTCGGGCATGATGGCATTCCGCCTGTACGACAATATGGAGACCTTGACCACCCGTGGCAACGACGGCAACACACCGTTCAAGTACGATGTCTGGAACAAGGAAATCATCAGCGGCTCGGACAGCGTCCGCATGGGCAGGTTCAGCACCGAGTTCGTCATGCCCCGTGACATCAACTACAGCGACCTGCCCGGCAGGCTGGTCCTGTATGCAGTGACCTCGGACAACTCGCGCGAGGCAAACGGCAGCAGCCAGGATTTCCTGGTCGGAGGCACATCGCACGAACTGGATACCGACACCATAGGTCCCTCGATGTACATATACCTCAACGACAAGGAATTCCGCAACGGCGATACAGTCAATCCCACACCACTGTTCGTCGCCGAGCTCAGTGACGATGCAGGCATCCAGAGCAGCGGCAACGGCCTCGGCCATGACCTGGAGCTCATTATAGACGGCCTGCCCTCACGCACATACAACCTGAATTCCAGCTTCATCCCCACCGTAGGCGACTATACCTGCGGCACCGTATGCTTTGCCGACATAGCAGAGCTTGAGCCCGGTGCACATACGCTGTCCTTCCGTGCATGGGACATGCTCAACAATACCACCGTCAAAACCCTCGATTTTGTCGTAGGCGACAAT
Source organism: uncultured Prevotellaceae bacterium (assembly GCA_900313335.1). Lineage (GTDB taxonomy): Bacteria > Bacteroidota > Bacteroidia > Bacteroidales > Bacteroidaceae > Physcousia. Next base: position 1,342 of record OMQX01000039.1, on the reverse strand, counting down.
CTCGAACCCGAGATACTCAACCTCGTCCTGGAGAACGACGTCCTGTCCGGCGGTACAATATTCCACGTCGTATACAATTACCCCGGTCTTAAATGCCATTTCAAGCTCGAGGTCTTCAGCATCACCGGCATGCTCCAGTACCGCCAGGAATTCGAGGCGTCCGACGGACACGGCGTCATATCCATCCCCTGGTCATGCTGCAACGGCAGCGGAGCCTCGCTCAACAACGGCATCTATGCAGTGCGCGTGACAGCATCGTACAACGGAGGCAAAACACATTCCAGACAAAAGAAATTTGTCCTCTGGCGCAATAATTAGGCGCAGTAATAAGTTATTATAGCAGATGAAACGTTTATTTCTATATATTGTTGCCTGTTGTGCAGCATTCGTTACTGCATCAGCGCAAACGGCGAGCGAATACTTCAACCCCGAGGTCTATGGCGTAACATCACTGGCCATTGCCCCCGATGCCCGTGCAGGCTCCATGGGTGACATGGGTGTCGCTACCGAGGCGGACATCAACAGCCAGTACTGGAACTGTGCCAAGTACCCCTGGAACGTAGCCCGCGCAGGTGTCGGCGTGTCATACACCCCATGGCTGCGCAAGATAGTAGGCGGTATCAACCTTGCCAATATCCAGGGCTTCTACCGTATAGGCGACTATTCGGCAATCAGTGCCTCCCTGCGCTATTTCGGTGTAGGTGACGTTGGTGTTGCAGACGGAAACGGCAATATATCGGACGACGGATTTACCTTCAGACCATACGAGCTGGCTATCGACGTGGCATACAGCCGCATGCTTACCCGTACATTCTCGATGGGTATTGCACTGCGCTTTATACTCAGCGACATGAACTTTACTCCCGAGGCAACATCCGGCAAGGCATTTGCAGCAGACATCAGCATGTACCGCCAGGGATACTTTATGATAGGCTCACGCGAGTGCAGTCTGGCATGGGGTTTGTCCATCAATAACCTGGGCAGCAAGATTAATATGAATGCCGGTCAGGATAACCGTGCGGATTTCCTGCCCACGACATTTCGCCTTGGCCTGAACATGACCGTTCCTTTCAATCAGTTCAACAGACTCAGCTTCGGTGTTGAGGCATACAAGCTATGTATACCGACAAAGCCACAGTTTCGAGAAAAAGGACATGAGGAAGAAACTACAGAAGAATACGAAATCCGTTTGAACGAAGATTATTACTCTGTCAGCTCCATAGGCGGATTCTTCAAGAGCTTTGGCGATGCCCCTGGCGGATTTGGTGAGGAATTCAAGGAGATACGCTGGTCTTTCGGTGCCGAGTACAACTACAACGACCGCTTCATGCTGCGTACGGGT
>OMQX01000084.1 GCA_900313335.1 uncultured Prevotellaceae bacterium | reverse complement strand
CGGGTGAGGCAGTACCCTACCCTACCTTACATTGTGTAAACATTGCTGATGAAACGGATGTTTTTCGTCACAAAGGGCCTGTAGGGGCTCCGGAGATTGCGGGTGGTGTGATGCAGTACCTGTACGAGCCGAATGCGAGTATTCTGAAAGCGGGGGTGCAGGATGCGCTTTGCGGGGAATATGGTGTAGGGAAGCTGCATGCCATGAGCAACTTGTTTACTGGCGTGGAGCGTGTAGAGGATTTCCCGGGACGCTGTTTCAGGGTAGTGGCAACGAGTTCTTTCGGCAAGAGGGATTTAAGGGAAATGCTGAAAGGGGTGTCGCAGGCGAATATTGCAATACGTAATTTCCCTGCCTCGGTGGATGAACTGCGCAGGAGGCTGAAGCTGAAGGACGGGGGTGATGTGTATCTGTTTGCAACGACTGTTGCGGACGGGGGGCATGTGCTTATCAGGGGTATAAGGGAATAGGGATTGGCGGATTTATGGATTTGTTTGTGAACGAAGGCGAAAAACAGGTGTTTTTGTTTTGTTATTCACAAGCTAATTTGTATCTTTGCCGTTAGTAATGGAAGATTTTGATATCAGAGAACAGGGCAGGCTGAAGGAGAAGGACTTTGAGCAGGCATTGCGTCCACTGAGGTTTGAGGATTTCAGCGGCCAGACGAAGGTCGTGGATAATCTGCAGGTCTTTGTGGAGGCGGCGAAATACCGCGGGGAGCCCTTGGACCATACGTTGCTGCACGGCCCTCCGGGTCTGGGCAAGACGACGCTGTCGAACATAATTGCGAACGAGCTGGGGGTGGGATTCAAGCTGACAAGCGGCCCTGTGCTGGACAAGCCGGGTGACCTGGCGGGCATACTGACGAGCCTGGAGCCTAATGATGTATTGTTCATAGATGAGATCCATCGCCTGAGCCCCGTTGTGGAGGAGTATCTGTACAGTGCGATGGAGGACTATCGCATTGACATAATGATAGACAAGGGGCCGAGTGCACGCAGCATACAGCTGGACCTGGCTCCGTTTACGCTGGTGGGTGCCACGACGCGCAGCGGTCTGCTGACGGCGCCGTTGCGTGCACGCTTTGGTATTAACCTGCATCTGGAGTATTATGATGCTGGGACCTTGCAGAGGATTATAGAGCGTAGTGCGGGGATACTGGGCCTGGCCATCGACAGCAAGGCTGCTGCCGAGATTGCAAGCCGCAGCCGTGGTACGCCGCGTATTGCGAATGCCTTGCTGCGACGTGTGCGTGACTTTGCGCAGGTGAAGGGTAACGGCAGGATTGACCTGGCGATTGCGCGTTTTGCGCTGGAGGCGCTGAACATTGACCGCTATGGCCTGGACGAGATTGACAACAAGATATTGTTGACGATAATAGACAAGTTCAAGGGGGGACCTGTGGGCATCAATACGATTGCTACGGCGATTGGCGAGGATGGCGGTACGATAGAGGAGGTGTATGAGCCTTTCCTGATAAAGGAGGGATTCATAAAGCGTACTCCGCGTGGACGTGAGGTGACGGAGCTGGCGTATTCGCACTTGGGGCGTACGATGGGGAACAGGTACGGGAACCCTTTGCAGGGGGATCTGTTTGAATAAAGACAACTGACAAACGTAGTCGATAATAATAAAGCTGAAAGTGGTATGGGGCTCTTTATTGCCATTGCGGGTAACATAGGTGCAGGCAAGACGACGCTGACGCAGATGCTGGCGAACAAGTATGGTTGGGAGGCCAGGTTCGAGGCGGTGGCTCAGAATCCGTATCTGGATGACTATTACAAGGACATCCACAGGTGGAGCTTCTGTCTGGAGACGTTCTTCCTGAAGGAGCGTTTCCGTGACTTGCTGGACATATCGCATGCCGACCACGACATAATACAGGACCGCAGCATATTTGAGGGGGTGCATGTATTTGCGGCGAACAACAAGGCCATGGGAAACATGGACGACCGTGACTATGAGACGTTCCTGGAGCTGTTCGAGCAGATGACGAGCGTGGCGCGGACTCCGGACCTGATGATTTACCTGAGGGCGAGTGTCCCTCATCTGGTTGCCAATATACAGAGGCGGGGGCGCGACTATGAGCAGGCTATTCCGCTGGATTACCTGAAGGGCCTGAATGAGCGTTACGAGGATTTCATCGAGAACAAGTACCAGGGGCGTGTGCTGACCATTGATGTGGATAATATGGACTTTGTCCGGAACAGGGATGACTTTAAATTCATAACGGAGAAGATAGACCGCATATTCTACGGTCTGTTCTGATACTGTTGAACTATTTAAAACGCGCCAGGGGCGCATATTGATATGCATATAGCAATCGCAGGAAACATTGGTTGTGGCAAGACCACTTTGACAAAGATGCTGGCCAAGCGTTATGGCTGGGAGCCTCGTTTCGAACCCGTCGACGTTAATCCGTATCTGGAGGATTTCTATGGTGACATGAGTCGCTGGAGCTTTAACTTGCAGGTTTATTTCCTGAACAAGCGCTTCAAGGACGTGGTGGAGATTTCGAAGGAGAAGGACAAGACTATCATTCAGGACCGTACTATATTCGAGGATGCGCGTATATTTGCTCCCAACCTGCATGAGCAGGGGTTCATGACTGATAGGGATTTCAAGAACTATACGGATCTGTTTGACCTGATGATGTCGCTGGTGGGCCTGCCGGACCTGATGATATACATAAAGAGCAGCATTCCTACGTTGATTGCGCAGATTACGAAGCGCGGGCGTGAGTATGAGCAGTCGATACGTATTGATTACCTGCAGGGATTGAATGACCGCTATGACGAGTGGATTGCGTCGTACAAGGGACCTCTGCTCATCATCGATGGCGATCATTGCAAATATGGCGAGAATCCGGAGGATTTCCGCAAGGTGTGCGACGAGATTGACCAGAGGTTGTACGGATTGTTCTAAAGAGGGCCTATGGCAAACATGAAGTCTCTGGCGAAGGATACTGCCATCTATGGTTTGTCCTCGATAGTCGGAAGGTTCCTGAATTACTTGCTGGTGCCGCTGTATACGCATGTGATAAGTGCTGCGAGCGGCGGATATGGCATTGTTACGAACCTGTATGCCTATGTGGCGCTGTTGCTGGTAATCCTGACATTCGGCATGGAGACGACGTTCTTCCGCTTTGCCAACAAGGAGGACGAGGATGCGCATACTGTTTTCTCGACGACGATGGCGATGGTGGGATTCCTGTCGCTGGTGTTCCTGGGATGTATCTTCGGGCTTATAGAACCTATCAGCGGTGTTCTTGGCTATACAGGGCACAAGGACTATATCCTGATGATGGCTGTCGTGGTGGCCCTGGATGCGATGCAGGCGATTCCGTTCTGTTACCTGAGGTTCCAGAAGAAGGCTGTAAAGTTTGCTTCGCTGAAGCTGTTGTTCATATTGATGAACATTGGCCTGAACCTGTTGTATTTCGTGGTTCTGGGCAAGACGGATGTGTTCTATGTGTTTGCGCTGAACCTGGTATGTACGGGGTTGATTACGTTTTTCTTCATTCCTGAGCTGGTAAGTATCAGGTGGCATTTCGACCGGGCTTTGCTGAGGCGTATGTTCTCGTACTCGTGGCCCATACTGGTGCTGGGAATCGCGGGTATTCTGAACCAGGCTGCGGACAAGATGATATTTCCGCTGGTATATCCTGATCATGCGAAGGGTGTGCAGGAGCTGGGGATATATGGTGCATGTGTGAAGGTGGCGATGATCATGGCGATGATTACGCAGGCGTTCCGCTATGCGTACGAGCCGTTTGTGTTTGCCGAGAGCCGTGACAAGGACAAGAATACGACATATGCGCTGGGAATGAAGTATTTCCTGATATTCACGCTGCTGGCTTTCCTGTGCGTAGTGGCTTACCTGCCTTTGCTGAAGTATATGGTGGGCAGCAGCTATTGGGAGGGGCTGAAGGTTATCCCCATAGTGATGGCGGCGGAGATTATGATGGGTGTATATTTCAACCTGTCGTTCTGGTACAAGCTGATTGACAAGACCATATACGGGGCTTTCTTCTCGCTGGCTGGCTGCTCGGTGCTGATAATAATAAACCTGATTTTCATCCCGAAATACAGTTATATGGCTTGCGCATGGGGTGGCTTTGCCGGTTATGGAACGGCGATGGTACTGTGTTATCTGGTGGGGCAGCGCAAGAATCCAATAAACTACCCGATGAAGAGCATTATGGTATATGTGGCCATTGCCGTATTGTTCTATGTGATAATGGAATTACTGCCCAAGTCGTGGCCTGCTGTGGCGCGAATGGGAATAAATACTGTTCTGATATTTGCATTTATGGGACATATCGTATACCACGACATGCCTCTGTCCAAACTGCCTGTTATGGGCAAATATTTTAAAAAATAATCATGAGGAAGATATCACTTGCATTTATGGCAGTCGCCATAAGTATGAACGTGTGTGCCGAGGAAATGCCGGAGGGGTATTACAACAATATAGACGGCAAGAAGGACAAAACACTGAAATCTGCAATACGCGCGGCTATCAGGTCGCATACTGCAATCCCATACGGTAGCGGTAAAGGTAATACATGGGAGGTATTCTACTACAGCGACCGTGACCCTGTAACAGGCGAATGCATGGATATGTATTGTGATGACTGGAGTGTCATTTCCTCTCCTGGCCAGGAGGCAAGCGGCTGCAATATTGAACACAGTTTTGCCAAAAGCTGGTGGGGCGGCAGCAAAAACACTGATGCTTACAAGGATTGCTACCATCTGAATCCCTCAAATGCAACAGCTAATTCTGCACGCAGCAACTATCCGCTGGGCGTACCAACAAAGGAGATAAAAACCAGTGGCACAGGTTCACTGAAGGTAGGCAAAGCCACATACAACGGTCAGACTTTCTGGGTATTTGAGCCAAAGGACGAATACAAGGGGGATTTTGCACGTGCATATTTCTACATGGCTACATGCTACGGTGACGAACTGACTTGGGAAAAGAAAAATTCCGGAATCGGTTCGTACTACGCCATGCGTCCGTCAAATGATGCTAACGAGTATCTGGAATTTATGGATTGGGAAATTGATGTCCTGTTGAAATGGCATCGTCAGGATCCTGTTTCGGAGAAGGAGCTGAACCGCATGGATGCTGTAAGCGACTTCCAGCATAACCGCAATCCTTATATTGATTATCCCGAACTGGTAGAGTACATATGGGGTAATAAAAAGGGCCAGACACTGAATCTTGCTTCCCTGACGCGCACCACGGGCATTGATGATGTCTTTGTAGGTGCTAAGCCTGAGGTTGCCAAGTTGTTAGTGAATGGCCGCCTTGTCATCCGTAAGGATGGTATTCTCTACGACCTGAGCGGCCGTAGAGAATAAATGTTCAGTTCATTAGGAATACGTCCCCGTTTCCGGATTCTCCCATAGGGTTATAACGGACGTCTGCACTGGTTGGTCCGCCACCGGAATTGCTGCCGCCTGAGGGCAGTGGCTGGGAGCCTGCCAGGATGTTGCTTTCTGCTTCCATGGCAATTGTTTGTGCCATTGGCTGTACGAATGTCTTTTTCATATCGGTTGTTTTCGTAGTGTTTACTTGATAATCAGTTTCTTGTTCTGGATAACGATTCCCTTGGCATTGGCGTTAACCTTGCGGCCCGAGAGGTCGTACATCTGGCCTTCGGTCAGGTTGCCGTTGCCGTCAATCGTGAGGATGCTGGTTGCATCTCCGTCAACAACCGAGATGACCATGCTGCGGGTGTTGTTGGGGGTTGTTGTCTGGAACCAGCCGCGATATGGTTTGACCTCGGTTTCATCTTCGGCAATCCAGAACTTGTTCTGAGCGACAAAGTACTTGTCGAGGCCCTGGATTGTAGTGCCTGTCAAGGTGCCCTTCATGATCCAATTCGAAGGAACTGTTTCAGCTGTTGTTGAATACTGTCCTGCAGGTTTCAGTACAACGTTCTCGGCATTGATTTCTACGTCGCTGCCAGAAGTCAGTTTTCTGAACACTGCGGGCTGGCCAGCTGCAACCTTGGTAACAGGTCGGAATGAGAGTTCGTCTGTCGTAGCACCCATCAGCTCGTAATACTGGACATCATCGTTACTCTTAACCTCGTAGGGCAGACATACGGTTCCCCAGTCTGTTGTCATAGAACGGGTATAGTTTACTGACTGTGCAACGTACTCGGTTGTAACTGCATAGGCAGCATCGTCGTCAATGTCTACGGCAGGAACGGCTGCTGTCATGTCGCCCAACTTGCAGTCGCTTGGCTGGCCGCCCAGATTGTCAATGCAGAAATATGCGGAAGTAGACATGCCGTAATTATTGTGCTTGGTTGATGACAGCTCGAACTGCAGGCCGTCGATTTCACCGAGTGAGCTGAGGTCAACCCACTGCCAGTTCTTGGCAAATTTCCAGTCGCCTGCCGTGCGGTAGTCTGCCAGATAGTATTCGATTGTACCTGTAACCGTCTCGCCGTCAAGACCCTTGATTGTGAGCAGGAACCAGTCATCCTGATGGAATGGGAGGCTGTATTTCTTTTCTCCCCCTATTGTTTCCACGCTCATTCCGTCGCCATTGATGAATGCAGATACGTTGGTTGCCGTATTGGTAATGGCAACACCGCTGAGAGTTGTCTTCGTGAAGTT
>OMQX01000014.1 GCA_900313335.1 uncultured Prevotellaceae bacterium | reverse complement strand
AAGGAAGAAGGCGGTGGCAAGGTTGTAGGCGATGCTCGTCAGAACGATGCTACGTCTATCAAAATACATGACATCAGTGCATACGAGATGAAGTAAGGAAAACTTACGAATACAAAGAGAAAAGGCTGGGAGCATTGCTTCCAGCCTTTTTTTGTTACTTGCCTGTTTCCTACTCGTGGTAATATACTCGCTTTACGCGGTGTGATACCGAGGTAAGGATTTCGTAAGGAATGGTATTGACGGTCCTTGCCAGAAGGGATGGTGACAACTGGTCACCGAACAAAACGACGTGGTCGCCTTCCTGGCAGGGGATATCGGTAACGTCTATCATGCAGACATCCATGCATATATTGCCAACGTAAGGTGCTTTCTGACCATTGACCAGGGCATAGGCATTGCCATTACCGAACAGGCGGTCCCATCCATCGGCATAACCAATGGGTATGGCTGCAATCCGCGAATCTCTGGTCAGCTTCCCGCGACGGCTGTAGCCTACGGTCTCACCTGCCTTTACATCGTGTATCTGCAGGATTGTGGTCTTGAGCGTTGATACATTATTAATAATAGAGTCGTTTCGCGGGTCGATGCCGTAAAGTCCCAGGCCCAGGCGTACCATATCCATCTGACGGTCGGGGAAATGCTCGATTCCTGCACTGTTGTTCATGTGTCGCAGGATGTGATGTGGAAATGCTGCCTGCAGTGCATCTGCTCCTATCAGATAGCGGCGGTACTGTTCGGACGAGAACTGGTCGAACGAGTCGCTGTCGCTGCCTACAAAGTGAGAGAATATGCTGCGGGGGACCAGTGCGGTCTGATGCTGTAGCTTTTCTATAAGTCGTGGCATCTCGGTTTCGGGGTCGAAACCGAGCCTGTGCATGCCTGTATCGAGCTTGATGTGAATGGGCATGCCTGTTATGCCAGCACGCTCGGCTGCGTGGATAAGGGCATCAAGTATGCGGAATGAATATACCTCGGGCTCCAGATTGTATTCGAAAAGCGTATCGAAACTGGTCATCTCGGGGTTCATTATCATGATGGGCTTGGTTATGCCATTGCTGCGTAGCAGGGCGCCTTCGTCGGCAACGGCGACTGCCAGGTAGCCTACCTGCGTCTGACTCTGAAGGGTCTTGGAAACCTCGACGGCTCCTGCTCCATATGCGTCGGCCTTGACCATACAGATAATCCTGGTATTGGGGTCCAGGAACGATCGGTAATAGTTCAGATTGTCCACTACTGCGCTAAGGTTGACTTCCAATATCGTCTCGTGTACCTTCTGCTCCAGTGCCTGGGTGATTTTCTCGAAATGGAAACTGCGTGCCCCCTTGATAAGTACCACACTGTCGCGCAACATAGCAAAGGACTGGCTCTGGAGGTATGCGTCCGTACTGGGATAGAACTGGCATTGCGCCTGGAGCTGGTCAAAACATGCTGCATGGTCGCATATCTGGGGACCTATTCCTATGAAGCACTCGACACCTCGCATCTGTACCAGTTGGGCGACGTGTTCATAGAACATCCTGGGCGGTACGCCGCTCTGCAGTATGTCGGAGAGTATCAGTACGCGCTGGCGGTCGGCACGGTCGGGACGGCGGTTCATGAAGTCCATGGCGATTCCGAGCGAATTAAGATCGCTGTTGTACGAATCGTTGATAATCATACATCCATGCCTGCCCTGCTTTACCTCGAGTCGCATGGCAATGGGCTCGAGCTGTGCCAGGCGTTGCTCTATAACGTCATCGGGCATCCCCAGGTGACGGCATACCTGTCGGCACAGGTCGCGGTCGGCTTCCAAGGCAGACAGACCGGGCGTAGGCATGAATACGGTCTTGCAGTGGGCAAAGAGCTTCATCTTCTCCTCGCGCTTCTGTTCCATGGACTGGAAATTCTCCTGATGGGCAGAACCAAGTCCTGTAAAGACGCCTATAGTGGGCTGTATAATACGTTCCAGAGCTTCCATCTCGCCGGGTTGGGATATAGCTGCCTCGAAAATGCCTATCTGACTCTTCTCCCACAAGCCCCATACGGACAGGGGAACGCCTATCTGCGAGTTGTAGCTGCGGGGCGAGCGGGTAACGGTCATATCGGGTGACAGCATCTGGTAGAGCCATTCCTTGACTGTGGTCTTGCCGTTGCTGCCTGTGATGCCTATAATGGGTATGTCGTATTCCTCGCGCTTGCGCTCGGCAAGTCGCTGCAATGCTACCAGGCTGTTCTCGACCTGCAGGAAGGCGCACTCGCCCGAGCTGGCAGTTATATCGGGTATCTCCTCGACGACAAAGGCCCTGACGCCGCGGCTGTACAGGTCCTGTATATATCTGTGGCCGTCGCCTCGCGGGGTGCGGATGGCGAAGAACAATGTGCTTTCGGGGAAACACAGACTGCGGCTGTCGGTCAACAGCCAGTTGATGTTGATGTCTGCCTCGCCTACCTGACGGGCTCCGATAAGGGATGCTATTGTAGATACTCGCATAATCTGTTCCAAATTATATCGCTTGCCTTGGGCGAGGGGTGCAGACCGTCTGGTGCATAGTAGCTGTAGTCGCGCAACTCGTCCATCATTATCTCGTATGAGGGGAAATAGCCAACGTAACCGACATGACGGCTGCATATACTGTCAACGGCAAGGAGCAGTGCTGCCTTGCTAAGCTGCGAGCCGTGATATCCATATTTGCGATAGCGGTACGGGCTGATGGTGAATGTGATTTTCAGTGATGGATTTGCCTGATGAAGGGTTTCGATGCAGTCCTCGAGTATATCGGTAATCTCATGCGTGGACAGACGGTATTCCTGAAACAGGCGGTCTGCCTGACGCTGGCAGTTGGTTACGGTAATCCCGCTTTCCTTTAGACGGTAGCATACATTTGTGCCGAGGGTGAGGAACAGATGGCTTGCCAAACGCAGGCTCTGACCTAACTGGTCCAGTGCAGCACGGATCCTTGCCTCGCATACTGCACGTTCAGTATCGCGGAACAGTGTGTTAGCCCACCAGCATCGCCATTCGTTCATATCCTTGTCATGGAACATGGGCAGTGCTTCGTTCCCTGCCTTCAGGGCCTGTGAAACGACAATACGTATGCTTTCGGGGTTGAACAGGGTTCCCAGTGGATTGGACACGTGCATGATGTTCCTCTGGGCCATCTGCTGGCTCATGTGCTGTGAGAAGCACGAGCCCAACAGTATATATGTGCAGTTGCCGGTGGACATCGGACGGGGATTGTTTATTGTCTATTTCAAATACAAAGGTACAAAAAAAAGGTAATGCGTGGCGGCGAATTGGTATTTTTTTGTACCTTTGCATACCAAATAAAACATGAGTCTGCTTTCTACCATACAATACCCGAGTGACCTGCGCAAGCTGACGGTTGAACAGTTGCCGGAGGTTTGCAGGGAACTGAGGGAGATGCTTATTCAGGAACTGAGCGGCAATCCCGGTCATTTTGCAAGTTCGCTTGGTGTTGTGGAACTGACGGTTGCACTGCATTATGTTTTTGCAACTCCCGAGGACCGTATTGTATGGGACGTGGGCCATCAGGCTTACGGACACAAGATACTGACGGGCAGACGTGAATGTTTTTCTTCCAACCGTCATCTGAACGGTCTGAAGCCTTTCCCCTCGCCAGAGGAGAGTGAATATGACACGGTTACCTGCGGTCATGCATCGGTAAGTATTTCGGCTGCCCTGGGTATGGCAGTTGCTGCCCAGCAGCAGAATACAAACCGCCATGTGGTTGCTGTTATAGGCGACGGTGCCATGAGCGGAGGTCTTGCCTTCGAAGGGCTGAACAACGCCAGCGCTACGCCTAACAACCTGCTTATCATACTGAACGACAACAACATGAGCATTGATCATGCTGTTGGTGGCATGAAGGAATATCTGCATAACCTGCATACGAGCGAAAGTTATAACCGCATACGTAACAGTGCTGCACGCAGCCTGGAGTCATGGGGTCTGCTTAACGACGAGCGCCGCAAGCAGATTATACGTTTCAACAACTCGCTGAAATCGCTGCTGAACAACCAGCAAAACATCTTCGAGGGTATGAATATACGTTATTTCGGCCCCGAGGATGGACATAATGTGATAGAACTGGTAAGGACCCTGCGACGCATAAAGGACATGAAGGGTCCACGCCTGCTGCATCTGCATACTAAGAAAGGCAAGGGCTATGCTCCTGCCGAGAAGAATCCTACTGTTTTCCATGCACCGGGCAAGTTTGTTCCGGAAACAGGAGAAAGGCTTAAGGCAGATGCTACGCAACTGCCGCCAAGGTTTCAGGATGTGTTTGGAGAAACCATAATGGAACTGGCGCGTGAGAACAGCCGTGTAGTGGGTATTACTCCTGCCATGCCTACGGGTTGTTCCCTGAACATCATGATGAAGGAAATGCCCGAGCGTTGCTTTGACGTAGGCATTGCCGAGGGGCATGCAGTTACGTTCTCGGCAGGTATGGCCAAGGATGGACTGATTCCTGTATGCAACATCTACAGCAGCTTCTGCCAGCGTGCATACGACAACCTGATCCATGATGTTGCAATAAGCAGATTACACGTGGTATTGTGTCTGGACCGTGCCGGTCTGGTAGGAGAAGACGGCCCTACCCATCATGGTGCGTTTGACCTTGCATTCCTGCGCCCTGTTCCCGGACTGACAATAGCATCGCCCATGAACGAAAGCGAATTGCGATGCCTGATGTATACTGCCGTGGAATGTCAGGACGGCCCGTTTGTTATTCGCTATCCACGCGGACGCGGAGTACAGACTGACTGGCATTGTGAGATGAAGGAAATACCTGTAGGCAAGGGACGCAGGATAAGTGATGGCGATAAGACGGCAATACTGTCGCTGGGACCTGTAGGAAATACCGTACAGGATGCAATCAATGACCTGAAGAGCGGGTTTGCAGGCACAACAGTTATTCCAGCCCATTACGACATGAGGTATCTGAAGCCACTGGACGAGGAAATAATGCGTGAGGTTGCAGAACGGTATGAGCATATCATCACCATCGAGGATGGAGCGCTGAAGGGCGGTCTGGGTTCTGCCGTGCTGGAATGGCTCAGCGACAATGGCTATGCCAAACGGGTAACGCGGCTTGGACTTCCGGACGAATTCGTTCAGCACGGGACTCCTGCCGAATTGTATAAGATAGTGGGATTGGACAAAGAAGCAATAAAACAGGCCTTATGAAGATAATCATTGCTGGTGCAGGTGCAGTCGGAACTCACCTGGCAGAGTTGCTCTCGAAGGAGAATCATGATATTATTCTGATGGACGAGAATCCCGAGAAGATGGAGTCTCTTGCCAACGGTAACTATGACCTGCTTACAATGGGCGTGTCGCCCACAAGCATTGCTGCACAGAAGGAGGCCGGTGTTGCACATGCAGATTTGTTTATTGCAGTAACCCCGCACGAGGCGTGCAACATTACATGCTGTATGCTGGCTCATACCCTGGGTGCAAAGAAGACTGTTGCCCGTGTGGACAACAGCGAGTATACCAGCAAGGAAAATGTTGCGATGTTCAACAGGATGGGTATTGACTCGTTGATTTATCCCGAAGAACTGGCTGCGCAGGAGATCATTGACGGATTGAAGCGTTCGTGGGTGCGCCAGTATTGGGAGGTGCACGGCGGTGCCTTGTGCCTGCTGGGCATAAAGCTGAGGGAAGAGGCTGCTGAACTGTTCGGTAAGCCTTTGAAAGACTTGTGCGGAGCCTCTACCCCATACCATATCGTAGCCATCAAGCGCGGTTATGAAACGCTGATTCCAAACGGCAACTCAAGCCTGCAACTGGGCGACATAGCATATTTCATGACCAGCAAGAAGCATATCTCCATGATTCGCCGTCTGGTGGGCAAGGAGCAGTATGCGGATGTGCGCAAGGTAATGGTTATGGGAGGCGGACATATTGCCCTGCACGTGGCTTACGCCAAGCCTGACAACATCCAGATGAAAATCATTGAGCAGAGCGAGCAGAGATGCCGTCAGCTGGTAGAAATTCTGGATACGAATGACATAATGGTCATACAGGGTGATGCCCGTGACACAAAGCTATTGATAGAAGAGGGTATCCGCGATGTACAGGGATTTGCCGCGCTTACGCCTAATACCGAGAACAATATCCTGGCATGTCTGGCAGCAAAGCGTCTGGGTGTACGCAAGACTGTTGCCCAGGTCGAGAATATTGCATACGTGGCAATGGCCGAAAAACTGGATATCGGTACAATCGTGAATAAGAAGATGACTGCCGCAAGCCATATATACCGCATGCTGATGGATACCGACATTGCAAATATACGCAGGCTGACGATTGCCGATGCTGATGTTGCTGAATTCGTAGCATCCGAGAACAGCCCTATAACACACAAGCCTATACGCGAGTTCAGTTTCCCCGATGGAATTACCCTGGGTGGTCTGGTTCGCAACAATGTGGGCATGAGCATTGGCGGTAATACACAGATTATGCCTGGTGACCGCGTGGTGGTATTCAGCAAGTCGGGATTGATTTGTCAGATAGACAGCTACTTCTCTGCTCCAGCGTCGCCTATTAAGCGCCTGATGTCTGCCTTCAAGAGCTGATATTGCTGAGAACGCCTGAATGCCGTACTCTTGTTCAGCGTCTCTTCGATGGGCATGCTGCTGTGCTGATAGTTGGACAGCTCGTTGCTACGCTGCTGCTCGTGAATTGCCATAGTATTGATTTCTCGCTCGCGTTCGCGCCGCAACTGGTTGCATATCGGGATGAGCAGTGGCAGGATTACACCGTCCTTAAGCGAATGTCCCTGTATATACAGATATGTCTCCTCGGGAGTAAGTCCCATGCCCAACAGCTCTTCGCGCAGGGGATTTAAGGTCTTCTTGGCTGCCGTATAGTGCTGTTGCAGCCTGTTCATCCGCTTGTTGACACGATGCCGTATATAATCAAGGGCTGCCATAGGATTTTGGGGATTGATTTCATGCACCTTGATGGTATCTGCCAGCTGCATGATGCCGAACTCGTTATCCAATCCCATACGGTACATCCATACATTCCATACGAACAAGGGCCATATTATGCGGCTGTATTCCTCAACCCATGCCTGGAGGTTGAGTATCTCGCGGTCGTTAAGGGTCGCCCTGGTACATGCCTGATGAAGACCTGGTGCGTAGCACTGGAAATTCTCTATCGAATATACGTATGTATGCAGGACGTACGGACTTTGGCACAACTGCTTGCTGATAGGGGTCTGCCCCTGCATGAGCCAGTCATAGTCGGCATCCACGCATGCAATCATGTATGGCCCCAACTGGTGCATCATTGCGGATTTCTTGCCCTTCATCAGCGAGGTGTTGGAGGGAAGCATTATCTCGAAGCGAATCTGGGGGCTCTCGAACTCGTCCAGGATGCTGCGCCAGAATCCTATGTCGTCATAACTTTCTACGTACGCAATAATCCTGCGTGCTGCCTTACGAGGCTTAAGCCGGTTTGCCGCCTCGATCCATTGCGATGATATGTTAGAAACCAGGCGTTTCAAGTTGAATGATTATCTCGGTTATGACTCGAATACGATGTCCTCGACATCCGTCACACAATCTGCCCACCCGTTCATGATGACTGCGGGGGAATGTGTCGTAAGCACGACCTGTGTCTTGGGATTAAAGTCAAGAATCATCTCTATCAGGCGCTGTTGCCATTCTACGTGCAGGGAAATCTCGGGTTCGTCCATAAACAGGGTGAACGGCTCGCGGTTCTGTACCAGTACGGTCAGGAGTATGATAAGGATCTGCTTCTCTCCGCTGGAAAGCTGGTACGGCTGCAGCTCATCAACCCCCTGCAGCAGGACAATCTCGTTGCTGTCCCGCTTGATTTTCTTCTTGGTATCCTTGAACAGGCTGTCTACGACATCAAAGAAATGCGTCTTCTCGGCAGCAATTTCCCCAGCCTTGGCACGCGCCTCGGAATCACCGCTGGTAAAAAGGGCCACCATACGGTTGGACATGCTTACCTGATAGTCCAGATAGCGGCGCTGCAACTGGTACAGTTGGAAATCCAGCTCGCTGTACAGGTTAATGTCTGCCACCTTCGAGAGGATATCGCTTGACATTATAGGACGGTCAAACGAGCGGACAACGTCGAATTTCAGTTCGTCAAGACTGTCCTCGGGCTCCGTGAGGATGGTTACCCCGCTTGTTACACGCTCCATGCGATCAGCCGTCAGCAGGGTCTTGACCGCACGGTTCAGGATGGTGCTCTTGCCCACCCCATTGACTCCGCTCAGGATATTGACATCAGGACGCAGGTTCCAAACGACGTGCTTGTTGCTATTCCACAGCGAGTCGATTTCTATCGTCTTGATATATGCCATACTAATATACTGTCGTGCTGTTCCAGGCGTATGTCTGGCTGCGTACGCTGAAATAGTGCAGAGCCATCTCGACCTTGGTCTGCGTGAATGGGATATAGCACATGCGGGCACTGTCGCGACCGATATATTTCCTGATCTTCACAGGAAGCTTGTCCCACATCTCCTTGATTGTGTCATCCGTAACACAGCCAATACCGTCAAAAGCGACAATCACAGGCAGATGATAACGGTTTACGGCACGGCTTATCTGCCAGTTGAGCCACTTGCTATCGGGATTTGTATGACGCGTGATTACAACCAGCAGGTTATCGGCTCCGTCCAGCAGGCGGAAGAAAGCCTGCTTGCGTGTATCCTCGACGGTATCATCGTGCTGAGACGAGAAATTGATGCTGTCTATATTGATGAAATTGTAGCGATTGGGGTAGCGCTTCTGCCACTCGGCCATCATGTTGAAAGTACGAAGATTACTGTTTTCTGTATCGCGAACGCCGTCCGCATCGAATGCAATGTAAGTCTTATTCGGATTCATAACACCGGGTATTTTCAATTTTTATTCCACCACAAATATACAAAAAAAGAATTTCAACCGCATCAGATTGTTTCAAAAAGTTTTATGTCGGTCGTATATAATCATGGCTGCCGTGATCAGCCAATAAGGAAAATTGCTGGTATCTTGCTCAAGTCAGGTAGCTCGGTCCTGCGCCATTCGGCAATGGTCATGGTCTTTATCCACTGGTCCGCCGTAGTGATACCTGCCGCTATGCACATACGCGTCGTGGGACGCAGGGTACGGCACAGTGCCTCTATCATCTTGCGGTTGCGGAAAGGCGTCTCGATAAACAACTGGGTCTGGTGCTCGCTCTGGGCACGTGATTCGAGGGCTTTCAAACGCCTGGCCCTGTCGTTCTCATCAACAGGAAGGTATCCGTTGAAGGCGAAGCTCTGACCTGACAACCCCGATGCCATGATTGCCATTATCATGCTGTTTGGTCCTACCAGAGGAATGACCTGAAGCCCGCGGCGCTGAGCCATGAGGACTACGTCCGTACCGGGGTCGGCAACAGCAGGACACCCTGCCTCGCTTATAACACCTACGTCCGTACCGGAAGCCAGTACCTTGATGGCATCCTGATATGGGGGCTGCTGCTTTTGTGCGTTGTGGCTCCCCGCATGCTTGCCCATTTCGTAAAACGTGCAGTCGTCAATCGGAAACTGGCTGTCCATACGGCGCAGGAAACGGCGGGCCGTACGAATTTCCTCGACAACAAAGTGACGTATGTTGCGAACTACTGTTGCATTGTACGGTGGCAACACCTGTTCGTGCGGTGTATCGCCAAGGGTAACGGGGATAAGGTATAATGGCATGACTGTCGGGGACTATTGGTACGATATCAGGAACGTGGCAGCTGTGAGTATTTCTTCCTGCCCTTCACATAATACTGATACAGAAGCGAGAACGTACTTTGCTCGGGAACGGGGGAAAGGATGCCGAGGGCAAGATTCCTGTCACGGTCCTGCTGAAAGTCTGCACGTATGCGATGATATTCCCTGCGCGCACGCCAAACGGCAAGGAACGAACCCCACTGGAACGTGAGCAGGAACTTGAGACTGGCAAGTGCATCGAGCCAGAAACGGATGCGCATGACGGGTTCGAGACGCTCCTGCGGCAGATTCTTGTACAGGAGCAACAGGTTGTTGCGGAAATTGAGGAATGTCTTGCGCGGGTTGCCCTGCGGGAGGGTTCCGCCTCCCAGATGGTAGACGATGCTGTCGGGGATGCATACTATGCCACGGCCGCGGGAGCGCAGTCGCCAGCACAGGTCTATCTCCTCCTGATGTGCAAAGAAACGGCCGTCGAGCCCTCCTACCTGCCAATAGTCCTGGCTGCGGATCATCATACAGGCCCCGGTAGCCCACATCACGGGAACTATGGTATTATACTGCCCGTAATCCTTCTCGACCGTTGCCATAAGCCGGCCCCTGCAATAGGGATAGCCGAGGGAATCAAGATAACCTCCGGCTGCTCCGGCATATTCGAAATATTCCTTGTTCCACTGGCATCTGAGTATTGGCTGGCATGCAGCAACATCGGGGTTGGCTTCCATATACTGCAGAAGCGGAGCAAGCCACTGGTGAGGTGTCTCGACATCACTGTTGAGAAGGACATAGTATTCTGCCTCGACCTGACGCAGCGCCTGGTTGTAACCGTCGGCAAAGCCGTAGTTGCGGTCCAGGACTATCTGTGAAACAGTGGGGAAATCGGCAGACAGCATCTCCAACGAACCGTCCGAACTGGCATTGTCGGCAACAAAGACCCTGGCTTCGGGCGAATTGGCTATCACACCGGGCAGGAAACGGCGCATCATATCGGCACCGTTCCAATTGAGTATAACTATTGCAACCTTTGTCATTTTTCAGCTGTAAAGTTACAAATATTTTCTGATTTTATCTATCTTTGCATATGAATACATATCTCAATATTATGAAACTAAGATTACTTTTTGGAACTTTGGCATTGGGCATTCTGCCTAATGTGGCTCTCCATGCCCAGGATGACGACCGCATCTTCAAGGACGGATATGACCATTCCCTGCAGGATTACATCACCCGTAAGATCGAATCATACAAGCTCAGGAAAGCCACACGGGAAACCACGCCTGTTACAGAAGTTGCCAGTGCCGAGGCTGTAGAGAGCAATATAGCAGCAAGCGCTACCGCAGATACGGTCAAGGCAAAGAAGAAATGGAAGCGCGAGGACTATGTCACCATACCAAAGTTTGGCGGATACATAATAACACACTACAAATATGACAGCCGTGAAGGGGCAAACGGAGGCGAGGGCTTTAACCTGAGACTGTTGCGCCTGTACGTGGACGGTACGGTATTCCGCGATTTCAACTACCGTGTGCAGATGGAGGTCTCCGGCAACCCAGCAGGCAGCGAACAGTCTGGTGCCAGCGCACGTGTGATTGACGCATTCATAAACTGGTCCCATTGGAAGGAACTGGGCATCAAATTGGGAGAGTTCAAACGCAACTTCACAATGGAGAACCCTTCCAATCCCTGGGATATCGGAGGTGGAGACTACAGCCTGATAGTCAAGCACATTGCCGGAATGGGAGCAAGTCAGGACCTGAACGGCGATCCACACAACAGCGGAGGCCGCGATCTGGGTATTCAGGTACACGGAAGCCTGTTCCCCAGCAAGAAGGACGGACACAGATACCTTTCGTATCAGTTCGGAGTCTTCAACGGACAGGGAATAAACTCGGGCGACAAGGACAGCAAGAAAGACATCATCGGGGCCCTGACCGTCGAACCGCTGAAGGGTCTGAAAATCGCAGGCTTCGGATGGCGAGGCAGTTATTTCAACACAACCTATGGCCTGGGCGAAAGCTATGCACGCTGGGCAGCAAGCGTATCCTACGAGAAAAAGGACTGGCTTTTCCGTACCGAATATGCACGCCACATAGGTTCGACATGGAACAATACCGAAAAGGCATACACAGGTCCCGATCATGCCGACGGATGGTACGCCCTGGCATGTATTCCCGTATGGCGCTGGATAAGGCTTAATCTCAAGTATGACGCATTCCGCACCAACATGAGGGACATGAGCTCGCTGCGCAGTATCTACAGCGTCTGTGCCGAACTGCGCCCCCACAAGAACCTGATGCTGCAGCTGCAGTACAACCACGACTACGACAAGACGCGTGTTGCAAAAGCCAGCAACCAGTTCTGGGCAATGGCCTATATAAGATTCTGAGTCGCTACAAGGGCATTGCCTGCGGCATTGAACTCACCGAGACGAACATTTACAATGGTGTTGTCCAGATTATGGGCAGCACCATTCTCTGTGTGTAACTCCACACGTATATAGTTGTCGGTGAAGCCATGCATGACTCCGCCCGTTCGGCTATGCTCCAGCAGGACGGGACGTACCGACCCTATATATTTATTATAGTACGCGCGCGTAAGGTTGCTGCTTAGCTCCAGGATACGCTGGCTGCGTTCGTGCTTCTCCTGCGGAGTGACAACATGCGGAATCTGCAGCGCCTTGGTTCCAGGACGCTCGCTGTAAGAAAATACATGATACTGGGCAACCGGAAGTGAAGCCATAAAGCGGTAGGCATCCTCGAACAGCTCCGCCGTCTCGCCACGAGTACCCACAATCGTATCCACACCGATAAATGCATCTGGCATCAGCTCCAGGACACGCTCAACCTTACTACGGAAAAACGACGTGTCGTAACGGCGGTGCATAAGACTCAGCACCTCGTCGCTGCCGCTCTGCAGCGGAATATGGAAATGAGGCATGAAGGCACGGCTCTGTGCACAGAACTCAATGACCTCGTCCGTAAGCAGATTAGGTTCAATACTGCTGATACGGTAGCGTCCGATACCCTCGACCCCGTCCAGAGCACGGATCAGATCCAGGAACGACTCGCCAGTAGTCTTGCCAAAGTCACCGATGTTTACACCCGTGATGACAATCTCCCTCCCACCCTCGCGTGCTGCCTGCTGAGCCTGGGCGACAATAGAGGCGATACTGCCGTTGCGCGAACGCCCACGGGCAAAAGGTATGGTACAATATGTACAATAGTAGTCGCACCCGTCCTGAACCTTAAGGAAATAACGGGTACGGTCACCACACGAACAGCTGGGCATGAAATTGCGTATATCAGCAGTACGGACGGTATGATACTCGTGCGCTACAAGGGCACGCTCCTCGGGCATCATGTCAATACGCTCGCAGATAGCCTCCAGGATATTACCCTTCTCGTTGTTGCCCAGCACCAGGTCAACACCCTCTATTGACGACACATCGCCCGGCTTCAGCTGGGCATAGCATCCCGTGACCACTACCAATGCCCCCGGATGGTTACGTACCAGACGGTGTATGGCCTGACGGCATTTGCTGTCCGCAACCTCGGTAACGCTGCAGGTATTCACAATGCATATATCCGCTATCTCACCATCGCGCACCGTTTCGACACCGCACTCCCTCAGCTGCCTGCCTACCGTACTGGTTTCTGCAAAGTTAAGCTTGCATCCCAAAGTAAAGTATGCAGCCTTCTTTCCCTGCAGTCTTTTTATGTCCTGTATCATGCTTGCAAAGATACATATTTTATAAAAAAGAACAAAAAAATACCGCTCAAAACATGTTATGGAACATATATATGAGCAAAAACAAAAATAAGTGTAAAAATTAACATTATTATTTCTTGCTGATTTTCAACACTTTAGCTATTTAGACGCAAAAAAAGTGCAAAAATTATTGAAAAAAAAGTACACAAATGTATACGCGGTATTGAAAAATGTCGTACCTTTGCATCGCAAAAGAGAAAAAGCAAATAATTAACGATTGTTTTACAATAATTAAAAAAGCAAAAAAATGAAAAAGTTAGCTTTCGTATTCGCAGCTGTTGTAGCTGTTTCTTTCGCTTCTTGTGGTAACAAGACAGAGCAGGGTGCATGCTGTGATTCAGACAGCGTTGTTGTTGACAGCGTAGTTGCTGACAGCGTAGTTGCTGCTGATAGCACAGTTGCTGCTGACAGCGTTGTAGCTGAGTAATAAACTGCGAATAACGTAGTATTTACAAGAGAGTCAATCCTCAGGGTTGGCTCTCTTTTTTTGTCGTATATATTCCATACATACGCAGACACAAGGACATAAAAAAATCTCCCCGTCCCGATGGACAGAGAGATTATTTTTTCCTGTAGGATGCCCTACCGGTTACTCTGCTGCTGGAGCCTCAACCTCAGCCTCCTCTGCTGCTGGCTGCTCAACAACCGGAGCAGGAGCTGCTACTGGAGCAGGAGCGGGAGCGTTCTCGGCAACAACCTCGAAAGCGAGTGATGCTGTAACGTCCTTGTGAAGCTTAACCTGAGCAACGTAGGAGCCAACCTCCTTAACATCCTTGACAACGATGATCTTGCGGTTAACCCCGATACCCTTCTTCTGGAGTTCCTCGGCCAACTGGAGATTGTTGACGCTGCCATAGATCTGACCTGTTGCACTTACCTTGGTTGCGATAACGAGACTAACTGCATTGATCTTCTCTGCCAGGGCCTCGGCCTCGGCCTTGATCTTAGCCAGCTTGTTAGCCTTCTGCTTCAGCTCCTCGGCCAACATCTTCTTTGCGCTATCGCTTGCGATGACTGCCTTGCCAAAAGGAATCAGGTAGTTGCGACCGTATCCTGCCTTGACGGTTACGATTTCATTCTTGAAACCCAAACCGATGATATCTTCTTTCAGAATAATTTCCATATCTACTGTCCTCCTTTTATTACTTCATCAAATCAGTTACGAATGGGAGCAGAGCCAGGTGACGGGCACGCTTTACGGCCTGAGCCACACGACGCTGGTACTTGAGAGATGTACCTGTGATACGGCGAGGCAGAATCTTACCCTGCTCGTTCAGGAACTTCTTCAGGAAATCGGGATCCTTGTAGTCGATGTACTTGATACCGCTCTTCTTGAAACGGCAGTACTTCTTCTTCTTTGTGTCAATCGCAGGAGCGTTCAAATAACGTATTTCTGACTGTGCCATGATTATGCCTCCTTTTTATTGTTACGACGCTTTTCAGCATACTCTGCTGCATACTTGTCCATCTTTACTGTGATGTAGCGCAGCACTTTCTCGTCACGACGGTAAGCTGTCTCCAGTGTCTTGATAGTCTCTGGAGCTGCCTTGAACTCAACGAGTTCATAAAAACCTGTACTCTTCTTCTGGATAGGATAGGCAAGTTTCTTCAGGCCCCAATTCTCCTCGCTGATAATCTCAGCACCGGCCTTGGTCAGTACGCCCTTGAACTTTTCTACCGCTTCCTTCATCTGTTCATCAGACAAAACGGGAGTCAAAATGAAAACGGTTTCGTATTGGTTCATAATACGGTGTAAATAAGTTTAAATAATAATGTTAATTCTGCAAAAATGCTCGGCAAAGGTAGTGCTTTTCCACGACATACACAACCATTGCATGCTTTTTTTTGAACAGAGTTGTTTTTTTTGACTCAAAATTTAGGCTGTATGCCGGATTTTTCCTTATTTTTGTATTGCAGTTTGCAGACGAAAAACAAAAAAAGACATATATGAAGTACACAGGTATTATTATGATTGTGGTAGGTGCTCTGGCACTGGTATTCAGCTATCTCAGCGACCGTTACCTTGGTTCAGGCACAGTAGATTACAACTGGGTTCAGGGCATTCCAATGCTGCTTATCATAGCAGGTCTGGTTGTTCACATCATCATGAGCAGAAAAGCTGTAAAGTAAGCATACTACCTTTTTCAAATCAAAAAAAAATAAAGGACGGAGAGTTTCTCCGTCCTTTTATTGTCTGTACTGCCGCTATTCGGCCTTTTCCTCTTCCTCCGGGACAATCAGGCGATAGCCCTTGCCGTGGACATTGTTTATCTCAATGCGATCGTCGGCACGCAGATGCTTGCGCAGCTTTGTGATATACACATCCATCGAACGAGCATTGAAATAGTTGTCGTCGATCCAGATAGTCTTCAGGGCCAGCTCACGCTCCAGCACCTCGTTGCTGTGTGAGCAGAGCAGTGCCAGCAGTTCGCTCTCCTTCGTAGTCAGCTTTGTCTGCTCGTCACCGAAACTCAGTATCTGACGCTGCGTATCAAAGGTAAACTTGCCAATCTGATAGACCGTCTGCACCTTCTGGTTCTTACCACGCACACGACGCATGATAGCCTCCATGCGGTAAACCAGCTCATCCATGCTGAAAGGCTTTGTCAGGTAATCATCTGCACCCAGCTTGAAGCCCTCCAGGATATCATCCTTCAGATTCTTGGCCGTCAGGAAGAT
>OMQX01000173.1 GCA_900313335.1 uncultured Prevotellaceae bacterium | reverse complement strand
TGTTTGGCCAGTACAAGAAGCTGACACGCGACTTCTCGGGCGTCCTGACAGGTAAGAGCCTGGAGTACGGAGGCTCGCTGATGCGTCCCGAGGCAACTGGATTTGGCGGCTTGTATTTCGTAAAGGACATGCTTGCAACCAAGGGCCAGACGCTGGAAGGCAAGCGTGTTGCCATCAGCGGTTTCGGCAATGTTGCATGGGGAGCTGCCAAGAAGGCTCTGCAGTTAGGCGCCAAGGTTATTACCATCAGCGGTCCTGACGGCTATATCCTGGACGAGGCAGGTCTGAATGAAGAGAAGATCGAGTACATGCTGGAACTGCGTGCATCAGGAAACGACATCTGCCAGCCATACGCAGATCAGTTCCCCGGTTCCAAGTTCGTTGCAGGACACAAGCCCTGGGAGGTTCCGTGCGATATTGCATTGCCATGTGCAACACAGAACGAGCTGGATGGCGAGGATGCAAAGACACTGATTGCCAACGGCTGTTGGTGCGTAGGCGAAATCAGCAACATGGGCTGTACGCCAGAGGCTATCGATGCGTTTATCGAACATAAGATGCTGTATGCACCTGGCAAGGCAGTAAATGCCGGCGGTGTTGCAACAAGCGGTCTTGAAATGAGTCAGAACGCACTGCACCTGTCATGGAGTGCCGAGGAGGTCGACACGCGCCTGCACCAGATCATGCACGGCATACACGAACAGTGTATCCGCTACGGCAAGGAGAGTGACGGCTATATCAACTACGTGAAGGGAGCAAATATCGCAGGCTTCATGAAGGTTGCTCGCGCGATGATGGCTCAAGGAATAGTATAGGTTATTTCTCGAAATGCTGGTAGTCCTTGACCCGGCGCCAGCTACCGCCCCATTTGAAGCCATGCTTCATGAATAACTTGTAACACAAGTCATTCCTGTCAATCATATGTGCCATACGCGTCGAGCGTATGGCATATTTTCTTGCCTCAGCAGTATTGGGGCTTACCTTCACGATACGCCCACGTGAATTATACCTGACGCAGGGATTATGCAGGGTATTTACATCCACAGCAAGCCCTCTGGCATGTTTTGACAACATCCGGTAGCCGCTGACCTGTCTGAAACAGAAAGCGGATGTATTGTTGTGGCTCATGGACAACTCGTCATCAGCCTGATAATCGTCTATCAGCACCATCCGCTCTATCTGATACCTGTTCCTGTAAAGCTCACGGAATATCTCGACCAGGTCATTGGCAATTGCCTTGTTGCATACCATCTCGCCACGATATACCTGATCGTCATATCCCACATGCAGGAGTTGCAGGTACCTCAGATCATTGCGAGACACAGTACAATTTAAAGGATACGAGCCTCCCTTGCGCATACGCTCCAGAACTGCATCGGAAACAGCATTTATCCTGAAAGAAGCTTCTACAAACTGCTCGTCAAGTTGTCCGGAATCAACCCTGGTCCCTGCCTTCCAGTCCTGTGAATATAATTCAACACACAGGACAAAAAACAAGAGAGCCGGAAAGAGCCTTCTCATAGAAGCCTAAAGACTGTCCAGATACCTCTTGGCATCCATTGCTGCACGGCATCCACTTCCTGCAGCACTTATAGCTTGTCTGTAAATAGGATCTGCTACGTCACCACAGGCAAACACACCCGGGATATTTGTCTCGGTAGTGGGACTCTTGACAACGATGTACCCCTCTCTGTCACAATCCAGTTCTGGTCTGAAGATCTCGCTATTGGGATGATGTCCAATAGCCAGGAAAAGTCCAGATATAGCAAGTTTAGAAGTCTGCCCCTCGGTTTCTACAATAGCACCCTCTACACCATCCTCACCATACAAGCCCCTTACCTGACTCTTCCACAGAATCTCGATGTTAGGCGTATTACGAACCTTCTGCTGCATAGCATCGCTGGCACGCAACACATCACGCCTTACAATCATATATACCTTATTGCACAGAGAAGCAAGATACTGGGCCTCCTCACAAGCCGTATCACCGCCACCGACTACAGCAACATCCTTTTTCCTGTAAAAAAAACCGTCGCACGTAGCACATGCCGAAACACCCAAACCTGCATATTTCTTCTCATCGTCAAGCCCCAGATACCTTGCACTGGCACCTGTAGAGATAATCAGAGTCTGGGTTTCTATAACCTCGGAATCATCTATGGTAACCTTGTGGCACGAAGCAGAATCCTTGGCAAACTCAACCTTTGTAACAACGCCTGACCTTATATCGGTACCAAGACGCTCTGCCTGACGACGCAAATCATCCATCAACTCGTCACCGGTAATTCCGTCAGGATATCCTGGGAAATTCTCGATTTCTGTTGTCTGAGTCAACTGACCGCCTGGCTGGCTTCCTTCAAAAAGAACGGGATTCAAACCGCTACGTGAAGCGTATATTGCTGCCGTAAA
>OMQX01000042.1 GCA_900313335.1 uncultured Prevotellaceae bacterium | reverse complement strand
AAGATATGGGGTGACTGGGAAAAATTTGCATCCTATGCCTTCAATAAATCGCATGCGGCCTGCTATTCTTGGGTATCGTACCAGACGGCTTATTTGAAGGCTCACTATCCGAGCGAGTTCATGGCCGCCTTGCTGACGCGCCGCAAGGACGATATTAAGGAAATTACCAAACTGTTGGATGAGTGTAAGGCTTTGGGAATCGATGTGATGGGCCCGGATGTGAACGAATCGCACTGTAACTTTGGCGTTAATGCCAAGGGCCAGATACGTTTTGGCCTGATGGCTATCAAGGGAATGGGCGCTGCTGCTGCAGAGGCTATCGTTGCAGAGCGTGAGAAGAACGGCCCATACAAGGGTATATTTGACTTCGTACAGCGTGTTCCAATGTCTGTGGTAAAGCGTAGCGGACTGGAAAGCCTGGCTTTTAGCGGAGGATTTGATGCTTTCAGCAACGAAATAACACGCGAGCAGTTCCTGGCGCCCAACAGCAAGGGTGAGGTATTTCTTGATACTCTGGTACGCTTTGGCAACAGTTATCAGCAGAGTATGATGGAATCGCAGTATTCTCTGTTTGGTGCGGATATGGTCGAGATATCCACTCCGGCTATTCCAAAGGCTGCACCATGGAGTGCACTGGAACGTCTTAACCGCGAGCGCAACCTGGTGGGAATTTACTTGAGTGCACACCCCTTGGACGAGTATGCGGTAATTGTACGTGATGTATGCACGATGCATGCTACGGAAACAAAAAAGTTGGAGAATTTCCTTAATTGTGAGTTCTCGCTGGGTGGCATCGTCACAGGCATGCGTACCGGTATGAGTAAAAGGAACAGTCAGTACGGTATAGTAACTATAGAGGATTATAGCGGACAAGGCGAGATATCTCTGTTCGGTGATGATTATGTGAAGTACAGCGGCTATATGTACGAAGGCAACAGCATCTATGTTACGGGTCAGGTTATGCAAGGCCGTTATGATCCAAACCGAATACAGATGCGTATCAACAATATACAGTTCCTGCATGACATCAAGCACAGCATAATTAAAAATATTACGGTCAATATCAATGTTGGGAATGCTGATGCAAACGAAATTGCGGAACTTGGTCGTCATTTGCAGAGATGTAGTGTGCAGAACCCGACGCCAGATCACCAGGGTGCTGAGGTAAAGATTGTCTTTCGGGACGGTTCTGGTCAGGCACTGGCAACACGTCCACGTAATATGCGTATAGACGTTACGCGCAATCTGGTTGATTTCATTAAACAGAATGAGTCTATGGAATATATGATCAATTGAACCGAATTACAAATAATAAAAATTTATCGTTATGGCACAACAGATTACGAGTGAGAATTTTGACGCGCTTTGCAACACTGGCAAGCCAATGATTTTGGACTTTTGGGCAACATGGTGCGGACCATGTCGTCGTATGGCTCCGATAATTGATGAACTGGCTGATGAATATGAGGGTCGTGCTATTGTTGGCAAGTGTGACATTGAAGATGATGAAGATCTGCCTATGCGCTTTGGTGTGCGCAGCATACCCACTATACTGTTCATCAAGGACGGACAGGTTGTTGACAAACAGATTGGCGCTTGCCCTAAGTCTGCATTGCAGGAGAAACTTAACGCCCTGCTTTAAAACAATATGCTATGAGTGACATTCAGATTAGCGAGGAAATGCTCTTTGCCGAGGAAGAGCATAGGACAGTGCAGTATATCCGTAACTATCTTCCACAGGAAGTCAAGGAGAAATTCAGTGAAGATGATATATATTATTTCCTGGATGCATTTGTAGAGTACTGTGAGAAGAAGGGTATTATGGATAACGAGGACGAGGAAACTGACATCGACATCGATGAGGCTGCGCAGTTCATGTGCGACTTGGCAAGAAAGGAAGAACAGGGTACATTTGAGCCCGAAGATGTTCGCTGGGTTGTAGATGGTCAGTTGGATTTCTGGGAACAATAGATCTCTGCCGGTTAATCCGCAACAGGCATTATGACGGACGATCAGAAATATATGGGCATGGCACTGCAGGAGGCACAGGCTGCACAGACCGAGGGTGAGATACCCATAGGTGCTGTTGTAGTTTGCCGGGGGCAGGTTATAGGACGTGGACACAATATGACTGAGCGGCTGAATGACATAACGGCACACGCGGAAATGCAGGCGATAACGGCTGCTGCAGAATATTTGGGAGGCAAGTATCTAACGGACTGTACCTTGTACGTCACTGTTGAGCCATGTGTCATGTGCGCAGGCGCCATAGGATGGGCTCAGGTTCCACGTGTGGTCTACGGTTGTGCCGATCCTAAGCGCGGCTATCAGACATACGCTCCCCATGCCATGCATCCGCGCTGTGAAGCAATCGGCGGTGTTATGGAGAAGGAATGCAGGGAATTGTTGCAAGGAGGGATGATACAATAGTCTTTGTCGAGGTGAAAGCCCGTGCCAACGTCTTTTATGGAAAACCTGAGGATGCTGTGGATTTCCGTAAGATGCGCAACCTGATAAATGCTGCGGATGCATATCTGCGCCTTTATATGATAGACTTGCCTTGCAGATTTGATGTCATAACAATAACAGGTGCTGTACAAAACCCGTACATTTGCCACATAGAACAGGCTTTCCGTCCATGAAACAAATATAGGATACTAATGATTATAGAGGCAGGTACTATAACATCAACGAATGACTTTCTTCGGGACTATGCACCCGAGGAAGACATTACCATTGCATGGACACAGTTCCAGACGAATGGACGTGGGCAATGCGGTGCTTGGATCAGTGACCCTGGCCTGAATTTGCTTTTCAGTATCCTGTTGGTTCCATCGGACCTTGCTGTCAGCGACGGTTTCATTCTAAGCCAGGCCAATGCACTGGCACTGAGGGATACTCTGCGGGAATACATTGATGATGTTCATATAAAATGGCCAAACGACATATATACGAATGATCGCAAGATTGCAGGAACACTGATAGAGAACCAATTGCAGGGTAAGTATATCAGGCGCAGTGTGATAGGTACAGGAATCAATGTCAATCAAAAACAATTCCCCGATGGATTGGCGGCACCGGCTACCAGTATTGCCCTGGAAACGGGGAAATCCATACCGCCAGTAGAAATCTTGCATCGTTTTGTGCAATATTTCCAATCATACTGTCAATACGTAAGATCGGGACAATACGATCATATTCGCAATTTGTACTGCCGGTTTCTGTACCTGCTCGGGCAGGAACATGTGTTTACTGACAGGAATGGCAATTTTGCAGGTACTGTTCAAGGTGTGGAACCAAACGGTCACCTGATTATTCAGGATACATATGGTAAGGAGCGCCGCTATGCCTTCAAGGAGGTCAGGATAGCTACGGATAGCAAATAGGGATTTAACAGATAGGAATATAAAATAATATATTATGAAATACAAGAGAATTTTACTGAAACTGTCAGGAGAAAGTCTGGCTGGTGAACAAAAACAGGGTATCAACGTTGAGCGCCTTTCCCTGTACGCACAGCAAATCAAGGAAATTGCCGATATGGGCGTCCAGATTGGCATTGTGATAGGTGGCGGAAACATTTTCCGCGGTCTGACAGGAGCAGGCAAGGGATTTGACCGTGTAAAGGGGGACCAGATGGGTATGTGTGCCACAGTGATCAACTCGCTGGCCCTAAGCAGTGCTCTTGGCGCCATTGGCCAGAAGAACCGTGTTTTGACGGCTATCCGCATGGAGCCTATAGGGGAGTTCTACACCAAGTGGAGGGCTATCGAGGCAATGGAACGCGGTGAGGTTGTAATTATGTCGGCAGGTACCGGCTCACCTTATTTCACGACAGATACAGGCTCGTCATTGCGTGGTATTGAAATAGAGGCAGATGTAATGCTAAAGGGAACGCGAGTTGACGGCATTTATACAGCTGACCCTGAAAAGGATCCTACAGCTACTAAGTTTAATGACATTACCTATAGTGATGTTATTGCAAAGGGGTTGAAGGTGATGGATATAACTGCTACGGCTATGTGTATGCAGAACGACTTGCCAATCTATGTATTTAACATGGATATTACAGGTAATCTGAAAAAAGTAATCTCAGGCGAAAACATAGGTACACTTGTACATAATTAATATACAAAAACATAAGCTGTAATGAAACGACTTTTCATAATTGCTATGCTGGCGACAACGTCTGTTGTCATGCTTGCCGTTCCAGCAAAAAGGATGAAACAAACATTAACATTGTCTGACGGGACAAAAATCGAGGCTATGCTGATAGGTGATGAACATGGGCACTGGTTCGTTGACAATAATGGCAATGCACTGCAGTTAAGGGATGGGGTTGCATGCTATCTTTCTGTTTATGAATTAAATAATCTGAAAGCTGCCCGCAATGAGCGTGCCAGTAAGAGCAACGCACGCAGAATTGCACGTATGGAGTCACGCCGGACATTGTCACGTCCTGGCATGCACAGGGTGTTTGGCGAACCAACAACCATAAAGGGACAGAAAAAGGGCGTGGTTATTCTCGTCAATTTCTCGGACAAAAAGTTCAATGCCAGTAATACCCAGTCTCTATTCAATGACAGATTCAACAAAGTAGGATATAATGCATCGGGATATGTGGGTTCCGTTCACGATTATTTCTATGATCAGTCATACGGGCAGTTTGACCTGACATTTGATGTTGTAGGTCCTGTGACTCTTAGCAAGCAATACAGTTATTATGGTGGGAATGACAGTGATGGAAATGACGAACATCCTGGAGAAATGGTCATCGAAGCTGTGAAACTGGCTAATAGCCAGGTAAATTTTGCTGACTATGACTGGGATGGAGACGGAGAAGTTGACCAGGTGTTCTGTATATATGCAGGCCAGGGCGAAGCTTCGTCTGATGAAGAAAATACCATCTGGCCCCACGAATATAGTTTAAGTGCCTGCAATTATTATGGCGATGGCAGCGGTCCCCAGACTCTTGACGGAGTAAAAGTTGATACATACGCGGTTTCATGCGAACTGGCAGATGCCAGCACAATCGACGGCATAGGTACAGCTTGTCATGAATTCAGCCATTGCCTTGGCTATGCGGACCATTATGACACTGATTACAGTGGAGGTCCGGGCATGATGTATTGGGACTTGATGGATGGAGGGTCGTACAACGGGCCTAATGATATGGGCGAAGTCCCTGCACCATTTACCAGTTTTGAGCGCTGGTGGGCAGGATGGATGGAATTGACAGAGTTGGACAGTCCTTGCAAGATTTCTGGAATGAAACCTTTGACAAGTGAGCCTGAGGCTTACGCTATATACAACCAGAAGAACCGAAACGAGTACTATCTGCTGGAAAACCATCAAGGGGAGAAGTGGGATTCATATACAGGAGGTCACGGTATGATGATCCTGCATGTAGACTATGACAAAAGCGTATGGCAGGAAAATGCGCCCAATGACGACCCTTCACGCCAGAGAATGACTTTTATCCCTGCAGACAATAGCTACGGAACCAAGCGATCGTGGAGTTCAGGTGGGACAACCATGTATCAATGGTCTGCGACGTTTGAGCAGATTGCTGGTGATCCGTGGCCTGGAAAGAGCAACAAGACCTCGTTTACTGATACAACCACCCCTGCTGCAACATTATATAATGCAAATACTGATGGCCGTAAGTACATGGGCAAGCCCATAGAAAATATTGCAGAGGGCAGTGATGGACTTATCTCGTTCATTTTCGACGGTGGTATAGTTATACCTACTCCCAATATCTTGGCTGCTACCGACGTTACCACCACAGGCTTCACAGCCAATTGGGAGGCTGTAGACGAAGCTACGTCATACAATCTGGAGGTTGTGGAACAGAGTAACAGCGGTCAGACAGAGACAAGCTTTTCTGAGGATTTCTCACGGGTGTCAGTTACAAGCGATGGAACTACGGATGTTGGCAGCAGCCTGGACACTTACACAAATCAGTCGGGATGGACTGGTTCAAAGGTCTATCTTGCACCAGGAGGTCTGAAATTGGGCTCATCCAAAGCGGCAGGTTCAATAACCACTCCGCTTATTGACAAAAGCAGCGACGGAAATGTAACTGTCAGCCTAAATCTGAAGAAATATGGCACAGATGCTCCTTCTGTTGAGGTTGCACTGGTAAACAGCTCAGACAACGTGATTGGCACGGCCCAGACATGTTCTCCGGGAGAGGTTGCAGAGGATTTTGATTTAGAATTTACCGGTATTACGTCGGACTACAAGATTCAGATCAAGACGTCAACTTCCAAAAAGCGTTTCTACCTCTATTCCGTACAGATTGGAGGCTCGAAGGACAAGGTATACTCCTATAATACTACTGCTACCAGTTATACAGTATCTGGCTTGAGTGATACAAACTACAAGTACCGTGTCCAGGCTGTCAGTGCTGAAGGCCAGTCGCATTGGAGTGACTACCAGCAGGTTGACATACCTACACGCATCAATGAAATCAACGGTAATGGTGTAAACACTGTCAATAATGTCATATATAACATTAATGGACAGCGTTTGAATGCCGTTCCACAGCATGGCGTTTATATCCAGAATGGCCGTAAGGTGATAAAGTAAGTATCTCTCCGAGAGGAGTAGGTGGTTAAAAAGAAAATCTCCCCAAGGAATCAATTTTCCTTGGGGAGATTTTTTATCTGTTGTCAATACTAAGGCTGTTAGTAGAAGGATAGAAACTCACACGGTAACGAAACAGTGGGCGTCCTGCTTCGCCGCTGGATACTATGCCGCTATTGTTCAGATCATAGCTGCGTCCGCAACTTGTACAGTCGACATACCCCAGTCGGGCATATTGCATCAGATGCGAGATATTGTATTCTTCATAGCAGTTGGGACAGGTAAGGTCAAAGCATACAACCTTTGGCTCCTGTTCAAGTTGTTCAGCAATACTTGGAAGACCAACTATCAATCCCCCCAAACCAAGGATAATAGTACGATCCAAAAGGGCTGTCTTGTTATATGCATCTGACGTACCGATAGACTTAAAATGGATTCTTAGTGCATCACCGACTGGATTCGTGATGGTACAGAATTCGCCCAATGAGGTACATGAACGTGATAGGGTTGGTGATACGCTTATTACGTTTGAGATCACGAAATGGGCACGGATATTGCAATACATATCGTAGACAGGACCGCATGCCTGAAACAGCACGCCTGCCGAAGACAAGATGATAACTGCTATGGCTCTGCGCAATGTTGATTTCATAGTCCAAACGCCTGTATAGCCGAATCTATCTTCTGAAAATCAAATTCGGCAACTGTTTTGTCCATCATCTGCTTGATTTCGCGATTGCACAGATTACCTATGCTGCCTTCGTGAGTATGATGGATTTCCTTACATGGAGTGAATTTGCCTGCCTCTATATCCAGACCGACTTTACGATAGGCATCCCGGAACGGTATTCCGTTTGCAGCCAGTCGGTTAACCTCTTCAACGCTGAATATCAGGTCATAGTGCGGGTCGTCCAGAATGTCAGTACGCACCTGCATCTTGTCTACAATATAGGTGGTCATTGCCAATATATCGCGAAGTTCCTGGAATGATGGCAGGAATACTTCCTTGATAATCTGCAAGTCGCGGAAATATCCGCTGGGCAGATTATTCATTATCATCATTATCTGCTGAGGCATGCTCTGCAGTTTATTACATTTGGCACGTGTCAGTTCGAAGACATCGGGATTTTTCTTGTGTGGCATGATGCTTGAACCTGTTGTACATTCCTTGGGAAGACGTACAAAGTTGAAATTCTGCGAATTGAACATACAGGCATCATATGCCAGTTTGCTCACCGTACCGGCAACACTTGCCATTGCAAAGGCTACGTTTCGTTCTGTCTTGCCACGTCCCATTTGAGCGTACACGACATTGTAATCCATAGAGTCAAAACCCAACAGATTTGTTGTCATTGTACGGTTAAGCGGGAAACTGCTGCCATATCCTGCCGCTGAACCCAGGGGATTGCGGTTGGTCTGTCGCCATGCAGCCAGAAGCATGGTCATATCGTCCACCAGACTCTCGGCATATGCTCCAAACCACAATCCAAAACTGCTGGGCATTGCAACCTGCAGGTGGGTATAGCCTGGCATAAGGACGGATGCGTAACGCTCACTTTGCTTCTGAAGTACTTGAAACAAGTTCAGCACATCCTGTACAATAAGCCTCAACTGGCGACGGGTAAAAAGTCTTAAGTCGACCAGCACCTGATCATTGCGAGAGCGGCCGGAGTGTATTTTCTTGCCCATTTCGCCGAGTTTTCGGGTGAGCATAAGCTCTACTTGGGAGTGAACGTCCTCGATACCATCCTCAATCATAAAATTACCTTCGACAGCTTGACTATAGATATTGCGCAGTTCATCCAGGAGGGCAGTTAGTTCGTTCTTCTCCAGCAAGCCGATGCTCTGAAGCATTGTGATGTGTGCCATGGAGCCAAGCACATCATCCTGTGCCAGATATAAATCCATTTCACGGTCACGTCCAACCGTATAGCTCTCGATTTGACTGTTTATCTCGTATCCTTTATCCCAAAGTTTCATCCAATGTTGTAATGTTTTGGCTTAATATGGTAGGGCACTTAGGAACTGTGCAATGCCTTCGACGCCTTGTGTCAGTTTACTTTCAATCATCTTGCGGATGAAAAAGTTGAGTTCTGCCCCCAATGTAACCTTCATGCGTGACGAAGTCTGGTCTGTCGGCAGCATCTGTACCCACATTGTCACCGGCACAGGAGCTCCTTCCAGTTCCATTTTTACGAGTTTGGGCTCTGCACGCTCTACAATACGCAGTGTAATATCACCCAAGGGACCTATATGTGCCTGCATGGTGTCAGTGGTGAGTACCATTTTGCGTATATTGTTGCGTAACTTCTCCATTTGTTCGGGGTTGGGGCGCTTGTCGGCAGGTAACTGCGAATTGAGCATTGCCTCGAAATTAGGATCGTCAACACGCTGACGCAGATATTCCAGACTGGTTAGATCTGACATCCTTGAATATACGCGCTCAACAGGAGAACCTACTGTCTTTACAGTGCTTTCGTATTTTTCCATAACAACATGTTTTTCTTATCCTTGCCACTGACTCGGGCTTTTACGCCACTCGTTCAGCAGTTCAACATCGCTTTCCTTGATATAGCCAATGCGTAATGCTTCGGCAACGACAGCCTCGTAGTTGGTGAGTGTTACAAGTTTGATCTTTGCATCTGCAAAAGCCTTTTCGGCGACATCAAATCCATATGTGTATGATGCAACCATACCTACAACTTCACAACCGTAGTTTCGTATTGCCTCGACAGCCTTTAAGCTGCTTCCACCTGTACTTATTAGATCCTCTACAACGACGACCTTGCTTCCAGGCTTCAGGTCGCCCTCAATCAGGTTCTCCAGGCCATGATCCTTTGGTTTCGAACGGACATATACGAACGGTAGTGCCAATGTATCGGCAACCATTGCTCCCTGTGGAATTGCTCCTGTGGCTACACCGGCAACAGCCTCGGCCTCGGGGAAGCGTTCAATGATGAGGCGTGCAGTCTCCAACTTGACAAATGTACGCAAATCGGGATATGACAAAGTCTTGCGGTTATCACAATAGAATGGCGAACGCCAACCGCTTGCCCATGTGAAGGGGTTGGTAGGCTGAAGCTTGATTGCCTTCACCTTGAGCAACTTTCCAGCAAAAATCTTCTCGAGTGTCTTCATAAGGTTTCTTGTTTATATTGCAAATGCAAATATAATGTTTTTTCCTGTAATGTATCAGTCTTCGGGCAGAAAATTATGGATTTCGCTTAATTCGAAGCCACGACTGGTGGCAAAGCGCATCAATTTCATATGCCTTTTATAAGTGTCGTTTTCGTCCATGGTTTTGTCTTTCTGGACAATTACATGCTCCATCACTTCACGGTACTCCTGTTGGTCTATCTGCTCAAGTCCATGTTGTATAGCAATGTCTGGAATCCCCATCCTCTGCAGCATTGCGGTAATCTTTATCCTGCCCCAATGTGAAAAGCGTAAACGGTCGATGCAATATGCGCGTGCAAAACGCTCGTCATTGATATAATTGTCG
The DNA here is from genome assembly GCA_900313335.1 of uncultured Prevotellaceae bacterium. Classification (GTDB taxonomy): domain Bacteria; phylum Bacteroidota; class Bacteroidia; order Bacteroidales; family Bacteroidaceae; genus Physcousia. The sequence continues at coordinate 3,827 of OMQX01000042.1, read as the reverse complement.
TCATACAGCCTTTCAATTATAGTATCTGCATCGACTTTGGCTACACCCCATTCATATAGTTTATGCCTGATGTCCCATGCGCAATGCTCACTGCCTGCACACAGTCGCGCTGCTCGCTCAAAAGCTTTGTCAAAGGTGGGCGATGATGAAGCGTTCCTTCTCATATATGTCATTTTTTATACGAACATCCACGAATCCCGTCTTGGTAATTAAACGAGCGGTTTCATCAGCTAGTAAATGGTTTATTTCAAGTAGCAGCCAACCGCCCGGACTAAGATGCTGAAGTGCATACCGGGATATATGGTTATAGAATAGCAAAGGGTCGTCAGTAGGTGCAAACAGTGCGAGGTGTGGCTCATAATCCAATACATTATGATCCATATCATGCATTTCACTTGGCATTACATAGGGAGGATTGCTAATGATTATATCCCAACGTTTGCAAGTTTCTTTGGGATGTAGGATGTCTTCGTTAACGAAATCAATTTCGACACCCAGATTTTCTGCATTGTGCCGTGCTATTTCCAGAGCCTGTGCAGAAACATCCGTTGCGGTAACTCTATAACCTTGTAGTGCCAGGCTAACGGCAATGCAACCGCTGCCTGTTCCTATATCCAATACCGTTCCACTTTCCCTAAGCAGGAAAACCTCCTCGACAAGTCGCTGTGTTTCCGGACGCGGTATCAGGCATCCGGGACGCACGGCAAATCTGTGTCCGCAAAAGTCCGTATAGCCTAAAATATACTGGAGAGGAATATTTTTCAGCAGCTGACTGGTAATTTCTTCCATCCGTAATTTGTCGGATTGTGAAATTTCTGTATCTTTGCCTAAAAGGATATCTGTTTGCGACAGGTTGAAACATTCCTCCATAACAGCACGATAGAGTGCATTACCCTCACGTGTGCCATAATGTTGTTCCAGTCGTTGTCTGCAATTCATAATAATGCAAATGTACGCTTTTTTAGCATATTGTCTAATGTTTGAGGCTTAAAGTTTATGAATCAGGACGAATTATTCATGAAAAGAGCCATCCAGATAGCCAGATGTGGTGAGGCTGGGGTAGCACCTAATCCTATGGTAGGTGCCGTGATTGTATACGATGGGAAAGTCATAGGTGAGGGCTATCATCGCAGGTATGGCTGCCCGCATGCCGAGGTTAACGCCATCAACAGTGTGCATAAAAGCGAGTTGCTGAAGGAAAGCACCATATATGTAACATTGGAGCCTTGCTCACATTGGGGCAAGACTCCTCCTTGTTGCGATTTGATCATAGACAAAGGTTTCAAGCGTGTAGTGGTTGGTATGCAGGATCCCAATCAGAAGGTAAATGGTCATGGCATAGAACGGATCCGTCAGGCTGGAATTGAGGTCAGAGTAGGTGTACTGAAGGAAGATTGTGAGGTATTGAATCGCAGTTTTCTCACATTTCATCGCATGAAACGCCCGTTTATTACGCTCAAATGGGCACAGACCTCAGATGGCGTTATAGGCATTAAGAGAAAAGAACAGAATGTGGAGTTGTCCAATGCTCAGGTATTAAAGATATCCACCCCGATGAATCAGTTATTGGTACATAGATTGAGAACCAGGGCACAGGCAATCATGGTAGGCACGGAAACTGCTTTAAACGATGATCCCGAACTGACAGCCAGGCTATGGAATGGCCCGTCTCCTCTGCGTATCACTATTGACCGTCATGGTCGACTGGGGAAAGACTTGAAGATACTTACGTCAGGCCCGGAAACAGTAGTGTATAAAAATCAGATTCTTGGCGAGATCATTTATGATTTACATAGGCGTGGCATCCAGCACCTGATAGTAGAGGGCGGGAAAAAACTGCTTGAAAGCTTTATAAACGAAGGACTGTGGGACGAGGCAAGGGTGGAATGCGCCAGTCTTGATGTGCAGGAACAGGTAGATTGCAATGAATGCCGGATAACTTATGCTCCAATATTAAAATCTGCCAAAATCATCAGCGAAACGATGATAGATGGACATAAAGTGCTAATTTTACTTAATTCAAGGCCCCAATAGCAGCATTTTTGTCGTGTTTTGAAATATTTGCTGTACATTTGTACGCCAAAAGCGCATACATATATGTACACAAACGCTAAAGTCATGCATTTAAGGCTCCTTGTAGGAGCGTTGTTCATAGTGGCTGCATCTTTGATGTGGACTGGTTGTACGACCGACTATTACAGTGGGAACGATGACGAATCTACAACTGCAACAAATGATGCTTGCTACATTTCCTCATGTTATTTCGGAAATCTCAGAATACCTCATGTCGTAAAGGCATCCGATGGGGTTACTGACAGCACATACTACACGACATACGTCCCGGACAACAAATATCTGACTGTTGACCAGAGGGGTCTGATTGTTCAGAACCGCGATTCTGTTGCCAAAAGTACGGACTTGTCCAAGGTGCCGATGTATATCCTGTTTACAGGCAGTTACATAGAGTGGCGCAAGTCAGATACATTCGAGGAGGACGAATGGACCGTATTTAACTCAGGCGATAGCCTTGACTTGCGGGAGCCCATGCTTATGAGGGTTACTGCAGTAAACGGCAACATGCGCATTTATACACTCAAGGTGAACATACACCAGCAAGATGGAGACGAGCTGGTATGGAACGAAATTCCCTCACACACAGGATTGAGTGGCATTTGTCCAATGCGAATGGCTGCGATACCCGATGGTGTCATTGTCCTTGTTAACGACAACGGAAACATTGTGGCTTATACACACAGGGCATCCAATACCGGTGAGTGGACAATACAGTCGTGCCCCAGCCTACCGGACAAAACTGATGTAATGACACTTGTCGGCAGCGAGGATGTATTGTACGTTAATACCACAGACGGCTATATATACAAGAGCACCGATGGTGTACAGTGGTCACTGGTTGGGACTCTGGAGGGCATAAGGTTGCTTGGAACCTCCCAGTATTTCCTATATGCCCTGAAAAACGGCTCCGTCCTAAGTGCACGTCTTGACTTGCCTGACTGGAATACTGAAGATTGGATTGAGAATGATTTGGATGATTTGAAGGACTTGCTACCATGTGAGAATCTGGCATTTGTACATTATGCCCAGAATGTAGCTCAGCATCGTACAGTCCTTATGGGCTATACTCCTGATGACGACAATCATTCCCCTATGGATGCTATTGTATGGAGCAAGGCGTGGTCGCATTTTGACAACGAGGGCAAGGAACAGCTCATTCATAACGAAAGTGACGAGGAGTGGATGATGTATTCCCGTACATGGGATGATTTGTGGCAAATGCCTATGTTGAAGAACCTTCAGGTGGTGTACTACAACGACAAACTGATGGCAATAGGCGGAGAGAATCCCTATAATCCTGGCAAATGTCTCGAGGGTATTTATGAAAGTGAGGACAACGGCCTCACTTGGCGAATAACAGGAAGCATAAACCTTCCCGGTAATCTGGGCACAGGCAACAGTATCTGTTGGATTGTTGACAAAGACAATTTCCTGTGGCTGGCGGTAGACGGCAAGATATATCGTGGACGTCTTAACAAACTTGGATTTGACAGACAATAAGGCGGAGAGAAATGGCAAAGAGATTCCTGGCTTTTATTCTGGCTGTTTTCATCATGGCGCCCGCATCTGCCGGTGATGAGTTGGAATATAAGATGGACATAGGCGGATCGCTGGGTCTGTGCTATTACCTGGGTGATGCCAACAGCACTCCACTTCGTGGCAGCAGTGTGATGGCAGCTATCAATCTCCGCAGGAATTTCAACCCGCGCATGGCACTAAAGACAAGTCTGTCGTTTGGCCGCTTCAGCGGCACT
>OMQX01000111.1 GCA_900313335.1 uncultured Prevotellaceae bacterium | reverse complement strand
TTACCGTCCTTCGATACCAGGAACTTGGTAAAGTTCCACTTGATGTCGCTGTCCTTCTCAACGCTCTTGCTTATAGCCTTGAACAGCGCCTTGGCAGCCTTTGCCTTCAGACCGCTATACTCCTCAACAGGAGCCTGAGCCTTCAGATACTCAAAGACCGGCTCTGCTGCAGGACCGTTCACATCAGTTTTCTTCATAATCTGGAACGTAACACCATAGTTCAGCTGGCAGAACTCCTCAATCTGACCGTCAGAACCCGGATCCTGCTCCTTGAACTGATTGCAGGGGAAACCTATAACCACCAGGCCTCTGTCACTATATTTCTTATTCAATTCCTCCAGACCGGCAAACTGAGGAGTGAAACCACACTTGCTGGCTGTATTCACAATCAACAGAACCTTACCCTCGAACTGCGAGAAATCAATCTCCTTACCTCTGCTCGTCAGAGCCCTGAAATCATAGATACTTGCCATAAATCTAAATTAAATTATATCGTTAACGATGTTTTGAATGCACCACTCTACAGCAAGCCGTTCTGACCCAGTACAATCAGCATTGCATATCCCAGGATAAATCCTATAATACCCACGATAAGACCCGTCCTCAGCATCTGCTTCTGCTCTATGAGACCCGTAGCATGAGCCAGCGCATTAGGCGGAGTACTGATTGGGAGCAGCATTGCCAGGCTCGAGCCAAGGGCGACACCTATCAGCAGAGTACTTACACCACCCATCGGGGCAAGCGTCTCAGCAGCAGACATACCAGCCATGGCAAGAATCGGGACAAGCAGGTTCGCCGTCGCCGTATGGCTTATGAAGTTAGCCATCAGGTAGCACAGCAGACCACTGCCCACGATAAGCAGCACAGGACTCCACGTTGCAAACGGAATAGCCTGTACGATACGCGTTGCCAGGCCCGAATCCTGAAGGGCCAGTCCCAGGGCGAAACCGCCCGCAACCATCCACAGTACGCTCCAGTTTATCTCCTCCAGGTCACGGCGCCCGATAATACCCGTAATACAGAATATGCCTACCGGGAGCATGGCAACCACGTTCGAGTTGATACCCGTTACCTTGTCAAACATCCACAGCAGGATGGTGACACCGAATGTAATATAGGTCACGATGGACTTCCAGTCGCTCTTCGTCTCACCCTCGATGTTCAGCTCAATCGTCTTCTGTGTGAACGGGAACATCTTGAGCAGCAGCTGCCATGATATCAGCAGCAGGACAATAGCAAGCGGGAACATATACAGCATCCACTGACCAAAGCCTATGTTCATGTTCATGCCGTTTGGGTCGTTCAGGAACTTCAGCGCAATCGCATTGGGCGGTGTACCTATGGGCGTACCTATACCACCTATGTTAGCACCTATGGGAATGGCCAGCGCCAGGGCAATACGTCCCTTGCCGTTGGCAGGCAGGCTCTTCAGCACAGGAGCCAGGAATGTAAGCATCATTGCAGCAGTGGCAGTGTTGCTCAGGAACATTGAGAACAGTCCCGTCACCAGCAGGAATCCCAGCAGAACACTCTCGCTTCGTGTACCGAAAGGCTTCAGCAGGACACGCGCCAGCTTTACGTCCAGGCCGCTCTTCGTAGCAGCAATGGCAAGGATGAAACCACCTATGAACAACATTATTATCGGGTCCGCAAAGCACGCAAGTATCGCCTTGTAGCTTAGCTGGTTGCCCATCGCTTCCGGATCTATGCCCTGCGTTAGAAGGACAAAGCTCGAATCACTGCAGCTGAACAGCAGCAACACGATAACCATTACCGACGTAGTCCATGCCGATACAGGCTCCAACAGCCACATCAGCGTTGCAAAACAGAAGATTGCCAATACACGCTGCTCAACCACGCTCAAGGCATCCTGCCCCATAAAGTCCGCCGGCAAGTTCCACATTACCAGAGCACTGATTATACATACAGCCAGTTTAACCCAGATTGCGCAATTCTTCAGGGGATTGCGCATTTCCTTCTTCCTCTGGTGATACGCCTCGACCAGATGATTACCAACAAAAATCTTGAACATTCTACTATGTATTCCTAAAAACCCTGCAAAGATAAGACATTTTCAAATAATAAGAACACAACACTTCACATTATTTTCTCCTATACACGAAGAAAGCCGGAACTGCATATCAGCAATTCCGGCTCTCGTTCAGGTATCTCTTCATTCCCATCTTGTCTATGTTCACTGGCCTCGGGCTCAGCTTGGGCGGCAGCTTCTTCTCGTACGAGAATATATCCCCCGACCTGTGTATGCAGGCATAGGGATAGTCCTTGTCATATCCCCACCCGGACTTGATATATATACCACCGTTCTCGTATCCGCACACCTCGTAAACCTTGCTCCTGTCGCTGCGGAATATCAGCATCTTGCCCATTATCAGGAACACATCATGCAGATAGATGCTGTTCAGGTCTATAGGCTCATCCCACTGCCTCGAGTCCTTACGCATATACACCTGCTCTCCCACCCTGGCAACCTCGATACCCGCTATGCGGTCAAACGTAGGCTTTACCCTGTAGTGCCTGCCCCCCTTCGCATCCCAGTAGTCAGTCCTGCCCGTGATATCCTGCCCGATGAATATATCCTGCTCCCTGTGGACGTTGCCATACAGCCCCGGTTTCATTACATGACCGTCAGCATCGATAATCTCCACACGGTTCCTGAACACATAGAACGGATACGTCCCCAAGGCAAAATAAGGAGCCTCCAGCCTGGTCACCTTCTCGAACTCCGGAGCACATATCACCCTGCCCTCATTCAGGATGCCATACTTGCCCCCCTTGATGAATATCTCTATGCCGCTGCTCTTCTCACCATGACGCTTGATGCGAATCATGTCCAGGTTGACCAGAACCCTCTCACTGCCCTCATCCCTGATTATTATCGGACGCTCCTCACCCAGCACAGCCTTGCCCGTAACACGCCCGCAGAACATCCCCTCCCAATCACGCTCCTCGGTCGGCAGGCCGAATGTCTGGTACATACCCACCTGATCCAGGATTATCACATACTCCTTCATCAGCCTCGTACGCATACCGCGCCCCACCTGCTGCAAATACTTGCACAACGACAGCGTCGGACGTGCCAGCTGTATGAACTCCACCTCCGGACAGTCAAAACCCTCGCTGAAGATGTCCACGTTCACGATAACGTCCAGCCTCCCCTGCAGGTAGTCATCCACCAGCTGCTGACGCACATTGCCCGGAGTCCTGGCCTCTATCCAGCAGCAGCGCACACCCTTGGACACATAGTATTCCGATATATGCCGCGCATGCTCCCTGCTAATGGCATACACAATCCCCTTCTTGCCCCTTGCATACTGCTCGTACGTAAGGTACAGGTGCTCTATGCTCTCCGGCGTATCCATCACCGTGGCCATCTCCTTCGTCTGGTAGTCACCGTCAGCACCACGCTTCTTCAGTCCCGCAATACGTTCAGTTATCCAGTTATTCGGAGACACCGACACATATTCAAAGTCACTCAGCCAGCCCCTGTCCATGAACTCCTGTATCGGATAGGACTGCAGCAGCGTATCAAACAGATCCGTGAAGCTCGTGTTGTTCATACGGCATGGCGTAGCCGTCATACCCAGGAACCTTGCCCCCGGCCACCTGTCCCACAGACGCCTGTATGTCCTGGCAACAGCATGATGAGCCTCGTCCACGATAATCAGCGACGGCTCTATATCCAAGCCCCCGACGTTCCGCGACAACTTCTGGATACTCTCCACTACAATACCCACGTCATCCATACCGAAAGCCCGGATTGTATCCCGTATCTGTTGCAGCAGCTCACGCCTGTGCGCCACTATCAGCACCTCGCCCCCCGCAGCACCCAGTGCATTCCCGCTCCTGAACTGACGAATGACCTCCGCCAGCAGCACCGTCTTACCAGTACCCGTCGGCATCTGCACCATCACACTCCGGTATTTACCCCAAGCCCGCTGCAGCCTCTCAAACATCTCACACTGATAATCGCGAAGCATTATTCTATCCATGATTAACTCAACCTTGCCTATGTTTTAGAAAGAATTCTGATCGTTTTTGCCTATGTTTTAGAAAGAATTCTAATCGTTTTTACCTATGTTTTAGAAAACGAACTGACTAAACTACGATACACGATTCCTGATTATTCTTATCGCCTCGGCGATTTCCTCAAGCGAAACCTCACCGCCCCACATCCTATATACATACTCAGGCGTAATGCACCCACTATCCATCGAGCACGACCTCGCCTCATCCTCCATAAACTCCCGAACCCGGGAAACTATATCTTTATCCATAAAACTTACCGATTGGTGCAGTTTACTATCCCTACACACGATTTTGATTGAAAATCGAGGATTGTATCCAAGATTTTACAGGAAATAATCAATAGAAAAACATTCTATTCGTGCAAATAAATGTATCATTCGTTGCATATTCGTGCAAATAAATGTAATTTTGCGGCAAATATTCGTGCAAATAAATGTGAACACATGCAAAGGACTATTCTAAACCAGCTCATTGAGTGGAAACAAAAGGATACGCGTAAGCCACTGATTCTAAATGGTGCTCGTCAAGTGGGTAAGACCTACATACTAAAAGCTTTTGGCGAAGCAGAATATGAAAGCATAGCATACGTCAGCTTAGACAACAACCCCGAGGCACGTCAAATTTTCGAGCAAGACTTTAACATCCGGCGTATCATCAGAGCACTGTCTGCTTTATTACATATCCATATTGAGCCCTCCAATACACTCATCATTCTCGACGAGATTCAAGAAAGTCCATACGCCCTCAATGCTTTAAAA
>OMQX01000058.1 GCA_900313335.1 uncultured Prevotellaceae bacterium | reverse complement strand
AAATATTTCTACAACTGTCATTTGATTTTCTGTAAGTGTACGTCTGTCGTCAGATTCTTCGTAATCCGGAGATTTGATGTTGGTTGCTATGCTGTATTGGAATGTCTTGAACTTGTGTGTCTCGTCATAATATGTGTCCAGTTCCAGCAGACATGCGTTGGCTTCCTTAACTAATTTCTCCTCCGACAATTGGTCATCTGTCCAACCTTCGTACTTGGGATCATTCTTGTCAATTGTTATGTCAATGCTGTTGTTGGCAATACCGACCTTTTCTGTCAGATTGTAACTGCCGCGATAGTTGCCGTTGACGTACAACTCTACAGGGATGATGTGGTTACATGCCAGCGAGCCTACCTGATCCGCAATCTTCATTGCAATTGCATTGGTTGTCATACTGCCTGTCTGCTTGTTTGCCAGCAGAACCCAGTTCTTACCTCCGCTCAGTCCGCACATTTTGACTTTTTCAGAGAATTTCATGCGATAAGGATTCTTGCTGCTATATGAACCTGACCAAGAAGAATTTCCACGTCCCTTGACTTTCATAGACGTTGCTGGGATATCCTCCCATACGCCGGCTCCGTCCATTGTGAATGTGGCATTGTGCCATGTTTCTTTGCCATTCATGCCAATCCAATGACTGGCATCCCATGCTGATGATGTGTTTCCGTCACCGAAATTGATGGTCAGGTCAATGCGTGGTACGCTATACTGGTTAGTCGGGTGGTCTGTTGGATAGTCTACAATTACCTTGTATGTACGGCCAAACGGAATAAATTTACGTTCATATACCGCTGGTTGTATCAGTTCCGGTTCTTCTTCCTCTTCCTGATAGTCCGGGTTAGGTGTTGCCTTGTACATGCTGAATTCGCTGAATACGAGGTAATTCTTATTGCCTGAGGCTGTTAGTTGTATGCGGAATTTGCTGTATGGCTGTTTCAATTGTATGACGTTGGACAAATATGTGGTTCCCAATTTATCGGGAATATCATCCGTCTCTTTTTTGTAGTGTTTGATGTCTATCCAGTTTGTTCCGTCGTTGCTTGCCTGCAGGATGAATCCAAGAGGAGCATATTTGTCGTCAGTGTTTCGTGTGGTGTATCCGAATTTGAATGCCTCCAAGGACTCTGCCGGCTCGATTTGCAGATATGGCCATACGGTATACCCGTCACCCCAATATCCGTTAGCGCGCCATGTTGGCTGTGCAGAGCCCCATCCTGTGTGGAAGCATGTGTTGATGTTGTTGTCTACAAGACTTGCAACTCCTTCACTTGCGTTGAAGCTGGGGTAGTCTGTAGAGAAGTTGTCCGCAGTGAGGTCCAGTTTTGTCAGTATCCATTTATCATCTTCGTTAACAGTTTCAGGAGTACTCCAGATTTCGTCCTGAATCTTGCGTGTATGATAAATATAGTTTTTGGGGTATGCTACAGTATATTGTACAGGTGTTTCGAAGCGATGGCTTGTCTGTTTGCTGATTTGCTGTACTCCGTCGACATATGCACTGGCACCTTCAGGCAGTTTGAAACTTGGAATCAGGCGTTTGCCTATAACTGCTGCAGTTGCAGTGACCTTGTTATTGGTGTTGTCGATGGTTCCTTCTGCATCATCAAACAACTGGTCGTTGAACTTGTTGTTAAACTTGAAACTCTCGAATGTTGGCAGGTCACCAATATAATTGTCCTGGATACTGGACAGTTCCGAGTCTGCAAGTTTAAATTCGTCGTCTCCCAACAGGTTCCATGTGTGGACTTTGCCTACATGAGTGTATGAGACTATATATTCCGTAGGAATAACTACCAGTTCTCCGTCACTCTTGTAAATGTATTTGCATGATTCGGTTTCAGTTGATTTCACGGTAACCTGGCAACTGGCGCTTTTGCCATTATGTGCCGTTGCCGTGATAGTTGCGGTGCCTGGACTAACTGCAGTTACGAGTCCCGAACTGCTGACTTTGGCTGTGTATGGATCAGTGGTAGTCCATGTCAGAGTCTTGTTCCCGGCATCTGCAGGCAGGATGTTGGCAGCCAGCTGCTCTGTTTCCGATTCCTTTAATACCAACTCCGACTTGTTTAATGAAACAGAGGTTACCGGGGTAGGATTGAGGACCGTAACTGTACATGTAGCAGAGGCGGAACTGTATTTTTCCTTAACAGTTATTGTGCATGTGCCGCTGGCGATGGCAGTGACAAGTCCCTTGGTGGAAACGGTCGCAATAGTGGGATTGCTGGACGAGATGTCGTAATAACTCTCATATGTATCCACACTCTCTTCTTGTCCATAATAATATATTTTCAAGGAGTATGTCTCACCTGGATTCAACTGCAAGGAAATTTTGTCCAATGTAATTGCCTGTGCTACGGTGTTGAGCAAAACTGCGATTAAGAACAATGTGGAGGTTAATAGCCTTTTCATATTTGTTATGTTTTGATTTTCTGTGTATAATTTACGTTATCGCATGTCAAAAGTATAAATAAATTGTTGTAAATTTGCACGACTTTATGGTTATTGACACTTAAACCCTATTATTTTAACATTTTATTATGGATAAAACGAACAATTCAGGAGTCAAGCAGGTCACTTTCCGCCGTTTTGGCAGAAAGGGATGGTGCATCTTCCGAAGTCTTTCGCTTAACATCCGTATTGGTGTGCTGAGCGTTGCCACTTTGGCAACAGCTATATCCTACAAGGCTCATGCCGAGGTTATTAGCGACGAACGTTCTGCAACTGTTGAGGATGACGGGACGGATTTGGACGAGGTCACCGTTCAGACTTCCATTGCTCCGCTGACTACCTTACAGTCAGCCCGGATTGTTACGGTTATCACCCGCAGGGAGATTGAACAGGCGGGAGCGACAACCGTCAACGATCTTCTGAAGCTGGCCTCGGGTGTGGATATACGACAGCGTGGAGGCTGGGGAGTGCAAACGGATATCAGTATAGATGGTGCTTCCTATGAACAGGTGACCGTAATGTTGAATGGAGTGAATATCTCCAATCCTCATACAGGGCACCTTTCTGCGGACTTTCCTGTGACCGTCAGCGATATTGAACGTATTGAGATTCTCGAAGGCGCTGCAAGCCGTGCGTATGGAACGCAAGCTTTTGGCGGTGCAGTCAATATAGTTACCAAAAGACCATCCTTACAAACCTGCAAGGTTTCTGACGCTCGGAAATCCAGTTGGGAAGTGGAACTGGGTGCTGAAGGTGGTATGCACGGAACTGTTTTGGGGGATGGTCGTACAGGATGGCAGAAAGGGAATTTGTACAACAGTTTGTCCTTTGCAGGCGGACGAAGCGACGGAGGTGTTCCCAATAGCGACTGGAAAAAGGGACAAGTATATCTGCAAGGATGTTATGCCTTGTCCCGTTCGGTTGCTGCGGATAAATTCAGATTGTTCTGGCAATTCGGGTACAGCGGAAAGTCTTACGGCGCAAACACGTTCTATTCGGGTTCCAGCAATGACCAGTTCGAATCGAATGACCGTATACTGGCAAACGTGCAGATGGAAATAGGTAGAAGATTGCATTTGCGTCCTTCGCTTTACTGGATTCGTACTTACGATGACTATCAGTGGCATAGGGGTACGCCTACAAATTCTCATCATAGCGATGTGTATGGTGTTCGTCTAAATTCCTGGTTCCAGTGGTCAATAGGCCGTACTGCTCTTGGAGCAGAACTGCGCCAGGAAAACATAGTCTCAACGTCTCTTGGTAATCATAACCGTACTAACCTGTCACTCAATCTTGAGCATAATGTGTTACTCAGTAAATGGACCCTCAGTATGGGACTGTCTGCCGTGATGAACACAGGTGTTGACAAGCGATTTCGCTTTTATCCGGGCGTTGATGTCGCGTATCGACCGTCTGATGACTGGAAGATACTGCTGTCGTATAATATGGGGCTGCGAGTACCTTCATACACTGACCTCTATTATTCCAGTCCGGACATTTCGGGTAATGCAGGACTTAAACCTGAAAGAAACCAAAGCCTGTCGCTTGGCGCAGTTTGGGGCAGGACGTGGTTCGCGGTTCAGTCCAAGGTATTCTATAGCCACGGCGATAATATAATTGATTATGTCAAGGAATCGTGGAGGGATGTTGCCCACGCAGACAACTTTAGCCGTGATGTCATAGGTGTCAGTGCCGAGGCAAGGTTTTCATTCCGCAATTTGGCTGCCAGTCCCGCAATAGCACTATGGATGCCCGATGTCAATGTGTCATACACATATCTGTATCAGAAGCGCAGGAATGCAGACTATCAGGTTTTTACGTCACTGTATGGTGATGATTACCTGCGTCATAAGATGGTCTTTACAGTCAGTCAAAAGGTATGGAAAAGACTGAGCCTGACTCTTGGACTGCGTGTCAGGGACCGTATGGGAACATATCAGGTCTACTGCGGGGTTCAGCCTACACCCGAACTGCGTAAATATGTTGCATGCGCAACGTTGGATGCCAAAATACAGTGGATGGGTAAATACTACGAATTGTGGGTTAAGGGCGAAAACCTTACTAATCATCACTATCAGGATATAGGCAATGTTCCGCAACCTGGAATATGGATAATGTCGGGTGTCAGGGTTAAATTAAATATTTAACAGAAAAAATCTCGGGGGCGATATAAGGCACTCGGGATTTTTTTTCTATATTTGCCACGCATTATTTGCAGGTATAGTTACATGATACGATTCTACACTTTTATTTTTGCCCTGTTCTGGGCTTTTACGGCAAGTGCCTATACGGTTGTGATTGATGCCGGACATGGAGGCAGGGATGCCGGTGCTTTGGGACTTGTCACGAAGGAAAAACATATAAACCTCGCTGTTGCTTTGGCGTTGGGCAAGATGATTACCGAAAATTGCCCGGACGTTAAGGTTGTCTACACCAGGCAGACGGATGTTTTCGTTGAACTGAATGAGCGTGCTGCCATTGCCAACCGTGCAAAGGCGGACTTGTTTATATCAATACACACAAACAGTACTGCATCAGGTACCAAGGGGACAACGGTCCAGGGTACGGAGACATACACACTTGGTATGCATCGTGCCAATGACAATCTGGCCGTTGCCAAACGTGAGAACAGCGTCATAATGTTAGAGAAGAACTATGAGCAGAAATACGAGGGCTTTGATCCCCGAAAGAGTGAATCGTATATTATATTCGAGTTGATGCAGGACCGTAATATGGCAAGCAGTGTAAATTTCGCCAGGAATATTCAGAACCAGTTCCAGCAGACAGCATGTCGTGTCAACAAGGGAGTCTATCAGGCAGGGTTCCTTGTCCTACGACAGACGAGCATGCCAAGTGTGTTGATAGAATTGGGTTATATCAATAATGCCAATGAGGAGGCGTTCCTGAATTCGGCCAGCGGTCAGCAGAAGATGGCTCAGAGCATATTTAATGCATTCAGACAATATAGCAAGAAATGAAAAAGGAATACAAGATAGGCGTAGTGGGTATAGTTGCCCTCGTTGCCCTGTTTATGGGAATACGTTTCCTTCAGGGCAAGGATTTGTTCAACACCAATCACAAGTACTATGTGTCGTTTGTAAATGCCAAGGGATTGGCTCGCAGTTCCAAGGTATATGCTGATGGTATTGATGTCGGAATTGTATCTGATATTCTTTACAATTACGAGAAACCCTGCCAGGTCTTGGTGGAAATAAGTGTGGATCCTAGACTTGTCCTTCGCCCGGGGACGCGCATTCAGTTGGATTCAGGCCTGATGGGCGGTTGCACGCTGAACATGTATCCAAGCAGAAATCTCGGTAAGCCATATCAAAGGGGTGATACAATCCCGGGATATGAGCAGACTGCGATGCTGGACAAGGCTGCCGAGGTGATTCCGGACGTCAGACAGGTTATTGCCAAGGTTGATACTTTGCTGACGACACTTAATCGTGTGGCAGCTAATCCGGATATTCCTGTAGTTATCAGTAATGTCAGGGAGGTTACATCTGACTTGCGCGTAACTACGCAGAGACTGAATGACCTGCTGGGTAACGACGTTCCTGTGTTGTTGACAACGTATAACCAGCTGGGTGAACATACTACAGCCCTGGTTGATCATTTCAAGAAGGTGGACATCCGCCCGACTATCGACAGTGTTAACTGTACATTGTCCAACGTCAACAGTCTGTTGGCCAGAATCCAGAGCAATGAAGGGACAATTGGAGCGTTGATCAACGACCGCTCTATGTACAATAACCTGAATCATACAATCCAAAGTGCTGATTCCTTGGTAACTGACATCAAGGCACACCCCAAACGCTACGTTCATTTCAGTGTGTTCGGCAGGAAAGACAAGTAAAAAAACTTGACCTTTTCTTTACTTCAGTGCTTGTTTAATTAAGAGAATCTGATTATATTTGCAATCCGAAATTACCAGTAAAAGATAATGGCATCCAGTAAGGTTCAGTGGCAGCGTTGCATGGATTTGTTTCGCAATCACTTGAATGAGCAGCAATATACAACATGGTTCGCACCATTGAGATTCAAGTCCTATGATGCTGAAACCAATGAACTGACTATCTTCATACCCAGTCAGTTCTTCTATGAGTATCTGGAGGCCAACTATCGTCGTCTGCTGTACATGGTGTTGTATCACGTGTTCGGTCAGGGCACTCGTCTTTTGTATCAGGTTGCGGTAATACGCAACGAGAGGGTAGACGTACCAAGCCAGGGGCCGCGTATCGACGTCAATACAAATATAGAGGACGTGGATGTCCGTGTGATTCCCAAGGTTATAAAGAATGTCGTACGTAAGGATGATCTGGATCCGCAACTCAACATCGAGCAGACATTTGATAACTTTATCGAGGGTGTCAGCAACCGTTTGGCCCGTAGTGTAGGTCAAGCCGTTGCCGAGGATCCTACCCGCAAGACATTTAATCCCCTGTTTATTTATGGTCCCAGCGGTTGTGGCAAGACTCACCTTGCAAATGCAATAGGTGTGCATCTGAAGCGTCTGCATCCGGAAAAGCGGGTACTGTATGTTGCTGCCCATCTTTTTCAGGTTCAGTTCATGGATGCACGTATAAACAACAAGATTAACGACTTTATCCATTTCTATCAAAAGATAGACTGTCTTATCCTGGATGATGTTCAGGAATTCAGCGGAAAGACAGGTACTTTAGAAGCATTCTTCCATATCTTCAACCATCTTCATCTCAATGGGCGGCAAATTATTATGACAAGCGACCGTCCGCCAGTCGAACTCAAGGATATGGAGGAACGCATGCTCACACGTTTCAAGTGGGGTATGCTGGCAGAGCTTGAGAGTCCGGACGGACAGTTGCGCCGGGATATCCTGCACATGCTTATGCGTCGTGACGGTCTGTTGATTCCGGATGATGTTATTGACTACATAGCATCCAATATCCAGGACAATATCCGCGAATTGGAAGGAGTGGTGCATTCATTGCTGGCATACAGTGTTATGGGGAATAATTCGGAGATTAACCTGGATTTTGCCCGTCGCATAGTAAAGTCCAATACAAGGCGTACACATCGCAAGGTCACCGAGGAGGATATTGTGGAGTGTACATGCCGCCATTACAAGCTGACTCAGGAGGAAATAATTGGAGCCAGTCGTCGTGCGGACTATGTCTTGGGACGTCATGTGGCAATGTATCTGATACAAAAGCATACCGGCAACACCATAAAGCACATAGGTACTGTTTTCGGTGGACGTACCCATACTACAGTATTGCATGGAATTCAGCAAATAGAGAAACGGTTAAAGGCGGACTCAGCTTTCCGCAAGGAGTTACGTGATATCGAGAAGACCTTCTAATTCAGAATATGTACGATTTTTCCCAGCGTAGGAGCATTCGTCGATATAAGACCCAGGATGTCAGTGACGAACTTCTTAATTCACTTTTGATGCGGGCATCGCAGACTCAGACCATGGGTAATCTGCAGCTGTATAGTGTTGTTGTAACTCGCAGCGACGAGATAAAACGCCAGTTGAGCCCGGCACACTATAATCAGCCTATGGTCACCCAGGCACCTGTTGTCTTGACTTTCTGTGCTGATTTCCGCCGTACTACAGACTGGGCATTGCAACGTAATGCCAATCCCGGTTATGATAACCTGCTGTCTTTCCAGAACGCATGTACTGATACCCTGCTGTACTGCCAGACGTTCTGCAATATGGCGGAAGCAGAGGGGTTAGGACTTTGTTTCCTTGGAACTACGATATACAACTCAGATGCTATTATTGATGTCCTTCAGCTTCCGGTACTGACATTTCCCGTTGCCACGATTACACTGGGATGGCCAGACGAGGAAGGCAAGGTCAGTGATAGGCTGCCATTGTGTGCAATCCGTCATGACGAGGTGTATCATCCATTTAAAGCCGAACGCATAAATGCATGTTATGCTGCACGCGAGGCTTTGGAGGAAAACAAACGTTTTGTCGAAGAGAACCACAAGGACAATCTTGCACAGGTATTCACTGACGTCCGTTACCCGGCCGAGGATAATCTCACTATATCTGTTGCTTTGGACGGTGCGATGCGCAGGCAGGGTTTCCATGGCTTAAAACAGAAACAACCGAATACTGATGCTCTGTAATATTCACATCCAGGAACTGCGTATCCCGGCACACCATGGAGTGATGGAGCAGGAACGATTGGTCGGAGCCGATTTCCTGGTTACGATAGATGCCGATGTTGAGGTCGGGGAAACAGCCTTTTCAGAAGATAAACTGGAAGGTACAGTGTCATATGTTGATGTTATAAATGTCGTAAGGAAGCAGATGAGCATACCTTCCAATCTGCTGGAGCATGTAGCCCATCGTATTGCAACCGAACTGCTCAACTCATTCTCACGAATAATGGACGTCACTATATGTATTGACAAGGAGAACCCTCCATGCGGTGTGGTTGCCTCGTCAATAGGAGTGAGAATATCACTTC
>OMQX01000010.1 GCA_900313335.1 uncultured Prevotellaceae bacterium | reverse complement strand
TTTCCCGACGCCAGGGTGCTGAGGATGGACAAGGATACCCACCAGTCGCATATAATGATGGGTGCCCGTGCATACGCCAGGGACGATTCGCGCTATCTGGCGCTGTACCTGGCAAGCAATATACTGGGCGGAACGGGGTTGAGCAGCAGGCTGAACATGGCCCTGCGCGAGCGTACGGGCTTGGTATATACGGTGGACAGCTCGCTTGTGTCGTATTCGGATACGGGTGTGTGGGCAGTGTACTTTGGCTGTGACAGGCAGGATGTGGCGCGTTGCAAGCGTCTGGTGACAAGGGAGTTGAGGAGGCTGTGCAATGCTCCGTTAAGCGAGCGTGCATTGTCGGCTGCCAAGCGTCAGCTTTCGGGGCAGATAGCGCTGGCTTACGAGAACACCGAGAACGTTGCCATAGGCATGGGCAAGCGTCTGCTGCACTGTGGTGTTATGCAGAGCCGCGAACAGCTGATAGAGCGTATTGCTGCGCTTACTGCACAGCAGGTTTGGGATGCTGCGCGTGAGGTGTTCAACCCTGATGGGCTGACCATTCTGGAATACAACTGATTTTTGTGGTTTCACCGCTGACGGGGTGCTGGAATTCCAGGTACGAGGCGTGGAGCATGAGCTGCCCGTCAGGTATTCCGTAGAGCCTGTCGCCAAGGATGGGGTTGTCTAGGCCCTGCGGATGTGCACAGTGTACCCTCAGCTGGTGGGTGCGTCCTGTGTGTGGGGTAAGGATCAGGTGTGCGTGTCCGTTGATATTCTCCTTTACGGTATAATGTGTATGTGCCCTGCGGCCGTGCACGGGGTCTGCGACCTGGTGTGGCAGGTTGTCGAAATCGGGCCGTAGGGGCAGGGTGATTTCGCCTTCGGAGCCTGCCTGCATTTCGTGCTGCAGCAGTGCCTGGTATTGCTTGTGAACGGTGCGGTGCTCGAACTGGCGCTGCAGATTGGCAAGTGTAGCCGCATCGCGGGCAAGGAGCATGATTCCGCTGGTGTCCTGGTCAAGCCGGTGTGCCGGCAGGCAGCCTGTTATGCTCTGGACGGAGGGATAGAACTCGCGCCCTGGAACGGACAGCAGGCCGGATGGCTTGTTAACGACGAGGATATGTTCATCGCTGTACAGGGTCTGCATTTTGTCTGCCACGGCCATATATGCGGTCATGCGCGGGTCCGGTTCGTACTCCATCCCGTCGAGCATGTGCATGAGTATTGGTCGGCAGCGTGTGGTGCAAGGGGGCGTAAAGCTGTCGTCGCGGGAATTCCATTCGGCGACTGCCAGGGGGCGTATGCCGCGGTGGAATGCTTCCTGAAGCAGTTTTGGGGCGCAGCAGTCTCCTGCTCCCGAGGGGATGCGGACATTGCCGAACAACTGTGCCAATGTGGCCTGCCCGCCCTTAATATTTAAAAATATGTATTGTGAGAACAGCCATTGCTGCAGGGCATGGGAGCGTATCTTTCGCTCGTGACGCAGGTCGCATATCTCGCGTGGTGCGACCTGTTCGGATGCAAGGCGCCGGTTGATGGCGGAGATTGCGGCTTCCTCCTGCAGGAAATAGCTGCCTGGGTGCTGCAGGTCAAAGACTGGCGGCACGAAGCCGGGCTGTATGGTCTTGCCGCCAAGTGTCCCGCTGAAGGCGGCAAGGTATCCGCCTTCCCATACGAGTACGCCGAATGTCTTGCCTTCGCGTACGTCCTTCTCCCATTCGGGCTTGGACAGGTATAGCCGGCGTACCTGTTGCATGGCTTGCGTGCAGCGCTGGTCGAATGTGAAGATGCGGAATGTCATCATAGCCAGTATATGGATTCGGGGCCCATATTGAACAGTAGGTCTGCGATGCTGAGGTCGGGAATGAAGCCGTGGCGCGGTGCGAAGAGCTGGTAGTAGGGTTCCTGGCGGATGCTGCTTACGTCCTGCAGGGTTGCAGGGTCGATGTTGAGCAGGCGCATGACGGTGTTGTGCAGGTCGGTGTTGAAATCTGCGAGTTTCTCCCAGTTGTGTTCTTGGTAGAAGGGTCGGAAATCCTCTTCGTAATAGTCGAAATATGGTGTCTGCCGGTAGCTGCTGGCGAGTGCGTTCCAGTGCCGGTGCCGCCAGTTGCCGTGCTCGGAGATGAGTATCTCGCCTACGGGTGTTGTCCGGTGCGGATTGACGACGGGTATGCTGAGGGTGAGGGCTCCGTTGGGCGAGTCAATGCGGCAGCTGTTCATACCCTGCCCACGGTGGAAGGGGACTGAGAAATCAAAGGCTGCCCCGCTTCGGAGCAGCCTTTGATAGTATTTGATAGAACCTAGATAGGCACTTGTCATGGATTACTGAACCTGATAGCGAACCTCCTCGGTACGGAACTTCTTGACGGTCTTTGGTACCTTCTTGTACTGCAGGCCTGTAGCCTTGATGATTGTACAGCGGTTCTTGTCGTTCTCGGCAAATGGCTGAACGGTATCGCCATATCCGTCACCGCTGATGAGGGATGCATCAACACCCTCGGCAACAAGTGCATCGATGGCTGCCTGGTTGCGCTTCTTTGAAAGACGCAGGTTGCCGCGTGAGGAACCTGTGCCCTTGTCGGCATAGGAGCATACGCTGATCTTGCTCTCTTTGTGGCTCTTCAGGAAATCACCGATCTCCTTGATCTGCTCGATCGGAGACTTGCCTACAGATGCGTCAAGGCCGCTCTTTGCCAGTGCGTAGTTGATAACCCACTCCCTGTTGGCTGGTTCGGTAGACTCGACATACTCGGTTACATCGTACCATACTGTGTCTATGCGTGTTGCCCATACCTCCTCGACCTTGGGTGCTTCTATTACGGGCTTCTTCTTGTAACCGAACTTGTAAGCGACACCTGCCTGTACCGTAATGCTCCAGTCATCCTTGTTGCTGAGCTTGCTGTTGTATTTGTCGCTGAGGCTGTTGGCTGAAACTTCCAGGTTTACACTCCAGTGTTTTGCCAGGTTGATATCCAGCATACCACCGATGCGTGCATTGTGGCTGAGCTGTGTGCCGTCCCAGGTATTGTTCAGTACGGAGCCATAATTAGCCTTCCACCAGTTGGCGTCGTTGTTGCGCCATGCAGTATTGAGACCGATACCGCCAATCAGGTAAAAATTAACGGGATAATAGTTCTTCTTGCCAAACATGGTTACAAGATTGAGCATAAGGTCCAGATTGGTAGTAATGTAGTTATAATAGTATTTGGTCATTGTCCTGCTTGCATTCTCGCCTATGTAGAATCCGCCCTTGTTCCATGCTCCGTTGACGTGCAGGCGTGCACCTACAACGGGGGTGAAGAATGCACCGAAGCTGACACTGGCTGTTGGATTGATCAGTTTCCAGTTATTGACGTTGGTGATGGTGTTCTGTATGCCACCCTGAAGGCCGACAAACATATAGGGTGTCGGTTTGTAGTCCTTGTTGTCGTCTGTATCCTGTGCCATTGCTGCAGATGTACTGCATAGGAGCAACAGGGAGGCAATGAGAAAATGGATGTGTTTCATAATTGTCTTTATTTAGGATTTGTAAACATATTCGCAACAAAAATAAGGTTTTTTAGGAATGCAGCCAAACGAAATTGCAAAATTTTGGCAGTTGTAATATTAATAAATTGTAAAATCGCCACCTGAAGAGGTGTCTTTTATAAAAAAAGACTATCTTTGTGGGGTTAAATTGCGTGTTTATACGTATTAGTCCGATGTCTGAAGTTGTAATCAGGGCCGTAGAGGGTAAAAAGGATATGAGGCGCTTTGTGCGGTTCAACTATGAATTGTACAGGGACTGTCCCTATGCCGTGCCTGATTTGCTCGAGGACACTTTGGAAGGATTCAATCCCCTGAAGAACCCTGCGTTTGATTTCTGCGAGGCCAGGTGGTTCGTTGCAGAGAGGAACGGAAAGATGGTCGGGCGTGTAGTGGCGATATTGAATAAGCGTGCCAACGAGACCTGGGGTTGCCGTAACGTGCGTTTCGGATGGATTGACTTCATTGACGACCGCAAGGTTTCGTCAGCCCTGATAAAGGCTGTCGAGGACTGGGGTCGCGAAAGGGATATGGATACGATAGTGGGTCCTCTGGGCTTCTCGGACCTTGATCCCGAGGGCATGCTGTTCGAGGGATATGACAAGATGGGTACCATGCCTACCATCTACAACTATGCCTATTACAACGACCACATGGCTGCTCTTGGATTCCAGGAGGATGCAGTGTGGGTGGACCGTACAATATATGTGCCGAAGAACGGGCATGAGGCTAACCAGCAGAAGTTCTTCCGTGTGGCAAAGCTTGTCGAGGAGCGCTACGGTTTCAGCGTGCGCAAGTTCAAGAACAAGAAGGAGCTGCATGAGAGCGGTTTCATCAAGCGTGTCTTTGACATAATCAATACGTCGTACAAGGACCTGTATGGTTTCAGCGAGATGTCTCAAAGGCAGATTGACAACTATGCCGAGATGTATCTGCCCTATATGAACCTGGACCTTGTATCGGTGGTGGTAAACAAGGAGGGCGACCCGATTGCTGCAGGAATATGCATGCCGGACCTGTCACGTGCCATCCAGAAGGCGAAGGCGAAGCTGTTCCCGTTCGGATGGTGGCATCTTCTAAAGGCTCTGTACTGTCATAACGACGTCCTGCTGCTGTTGCTCATAGGAACGCTTCCCGAATATCAGGACAGCGGTTGTGTGAGCCTGATTTTTGCCGACATCATCCCCAAGGCCCAGCGCATGGGCTTCAACACGGCAGAATGCTGCCCGCAGCTGGAGACGAACACCAAGGCGCTGAGTGTATGGCGAAACCTGGATTCGGTAGTTTACAAGAGGCGCCATACGTGGAGAAAGAAGATTAAGTAGGCAGAAAGAAGAATATTTCACAAGTTGGAGGAACAGAAAAACATAGTCAATTACGACGAGGGAAATATCCGGCACTTGTCGGATATGGAGCATGTGAGGACGCGTCCGGGTATGTATATCGGACGTCTGGGTGACGGTTCGCAGGCCGAGGACGGTATCTATGTGCTGCTGAAGGAGGTCATAGATAACAGTATCGACGAGTTCAAGATGAACGCAGGCAAGCGTATCGAGGTTACGATAGACGAGAACCTGCGTGCTACGATCCGTGACTATGGACGAGGTATTCCCCTGGGAAAGCTGGTCGAGGCTGTCTCGATGCTGAATACCGGTGGTAAGTATGATTCCAAGGCCTTCAAGAAGAGCGTAGGTCTGAACGGTGTAGGCCTGAAGGCCGTGAATGCATTGAGCTCGCGCTTCGAGGCTCACTCCTATCGTGACGGACAAGTGCGCCGTGCCTCGTTCGAGAAGGGTATACTAAAGGGTGATGTGACCGAGGCAACCCAGGACGAGAACGGTACGTACATATTCTTCGAACCTGATCCATCGCTGTTCAAGCACTACAAGTTCCGCGGCGAGTTTGTCGAGACCATGCTGCGAAACTACACGTATCTGAATACCGGCCTTACCATCATGTTCAACGGCCGCCGTATCCTGTCGCGTGACGGATTGAGCGACCTCCTCAACGACCGCATGGACTACGAGGCCCTGTATCCTATATGCCATCTGCGTGGCGAGGACATAGAGATAGCGTTCACCCATACCAAGCAGAACGGCGAGGAATACTATTCGTTCGTGAACGGTCAGCATACCACTCTGGGCGGTACTCATCAGGCGGCATTCAAGAAATATATTGCCGAGGTCATAAAGGAATATTCGGGCAAGAACTACGAGTATGGCGATATCCGTAACGGTATGGTTGCTGCCATCAGCATCAATATCCAGGAGCCTCTGTTCGAGAGCCAGACGAAGGTCAAGCTGGGCTCGTTGAGCACGGCTCCCGAGGGCGGTATATCCATAGACAAGTTCATAGGTGACTTCGTCAAGGTTAACGTAGACAATTTCCTGCACAAGAATACTGACATCGCCGATATCATACTGCAGAAGGTTCAGGAAAGCGAGAAGGTGCGCAAGGAAATGGCAGGTGTGGCAAAAAAGGCTCGCGAGATGAGCAAGAAGGCCAATCTGCACAACCGCAAGCTGCGTGACTGCCGTGTGCATCTGAATGATGCCAAGGGTACCCAGCAGGAGGAATCATGTATCTTCATTACCGAGGGCGACAGCGCAAGCGGCTCCATTACAAAGAGCCGTGACGTGAATACCCAGGCGGTGTTCTCGCTCAGGGGCAAGCCCCTCAACTGCTTCGGCATGACCAAGAAGGTCTGCTACGAGAACGAGGAATTCAACCTGTTGCAGGCGGCCCTCAACATCGAGGACGGTTTGGACGGCCTCAGATATAACAAGGTAATCGTGGCTACCGATGCCGATGTGGACGGTATGCATATCCGCCTGCTCATGATTACGTTCTTCCTGCAGTTCTTCCCCGAGTTGATCAAGAAGGGGCATGTATATATCCTGCAGACTCCGCTGTTCCGCGTCCGCAACCGCCGCAGCAAGGTAGGCAAGAAGAAGATAGAGGAAATCGAGGCAGAGCTGCGTGCATATGACAATGCCGAGGACAATTCGACCCAGCAGCGCCGTCACGTAACCTTCGGCAACGATTTCATCACCCAGTACTGCTACAGCGAGGAGGAGCGTGTACAGGCCATTGACGACCTGGGTTCGGAACCCGAGATTACCCGATTCAAGGGCTTGGGTGAGATCAGCCCTGACGAATTCAAGAATTTCATAGGTTCGGACATACGTCTCGAACAGGTTACGCTTACCAAGGGCGACCAGGTTGCCGAGCTTCTGGAATACTATATGGGCAAGAACACTATGGAGCGCCAGAACTTCATTATCAACAATCTGGTTATCGAGGAGGACCTTGCCGAGGAGGAAGAGGTATGAAGACCGTAGTATTTCCAGGTTCCTTCGACCCCTTTACATTGGGGCATGCCAACCTTGTCGAGCGTGCATTGCGTATTTTCGACCAGGTTATTATCGCCGTAGGATATAATGTTGCCAAGCCCAGCTGGATTCCTGTCAATGAGCGTGTCCGTGCCGTACAGGAGCTGTATCAGGCAGAACCGCGTGTCCAGGTTATGTCTTATAATAACCTGACCGTAGACTTTGCAAAGGAAAACAATGCCGGATTCATACTGCGCGGCGTACGTACGATGCAGGACTACGAATACGAGCTGCAAATGGCAGATATAAACAGGATGCTGGACGGCATCGAGACCGTTGTGCTGTTTACCGACAGCGCTCTCAGCAGCATATCCAGCAGCAGGGTGCGTGAACTCCACCATTTCGGGCGCGACATATCACAGTACCTGCCCGAAGGGCTCAAATACAACATATAGAACATGTTTACGATGAAAAGGCTGTGTTTCCTTATTCTTGCTATCAGTACCATTGTACAGGTGCAGGCTCAGAATGCATTTGACAAGGATTTCCGGAAATTGGCCCTGTCACTTGCCTATATACAGAGCTACTATGTCGATAAGGTATCCGGAAACAAGGTCGTCGAGGATGCCATTATGGGTATGCTCGAGAAACTTGACCCCCATTCATCCTATACCAACGCCCAGGAAACGCAGAAGGTCAACGAACCCCTGCTAGGCAGCTTCGACGGTATCGGTGTCCAGTTCAATATGTTGGAGGATACCGTCGTCGTGATTCAGGCAGTACCCAAGGGGCCCTCGGCACGCGTAGGCATATTGCCCGGCGACCGCATCATTTCGGTTGCAGATACTGCCATTGCCGGCGTAAAGATGTCCAAGGAGGAGATAATGCGACGCCTGCGAGGACCGCGCGGATCAATTGCACATCTCGGTGTCAGGCGCGAGGGTATAGGCGAGACACTGTATTTTGACGTATGTCGCGGCAAGATTCCCATCAACAGCGTGGATGCCGCATATATGGTGACGGACGACATAGGTCTGATACGTTTCAATAATTTTGCCCAGAATACTCACGACGAACTTGTTGCAGCAATAGAAACATTACGTGAGCAGGGTATGAGGAATCTGATACTGGACCTTACGCAGAACGGCGGCGGCTATCTGCAGGCAGCAGCCGAGGTGTGCAGCGAGTTTATTCCCAAGGGAGAGCTCATCGTATATACCCAGGGACGTGTTATACCCCGTCAGGATTATTTCAGTACAGGCGGAAAGGCTTTCCAGAAAGGCAAGCTGGTTGTTATGATCGACGAGCTGAGCGCATCTGCTGCCGAGATATTTGCAGGTGCCATCCAGGATCATGACCGCGGCACTATTATAGGGCGCCGCTCTTTCGGCAAGGGCCTGGTACAGCGTCCCTATTTCCTTCCCGACAACAGTATGATAAGGTTGACCGTAGCAAAATACTATACCCCAACGGGACGCTGCATACAGAAACCGTATGTCAAGGGAAAGAAGCAGGAGTATAACATGGACGTCATCAACCGCCTCAACAACGGCGAGCTGACCAATGCCGACAGCATACACTTCCCCGATTCCCTCCGCTACACGACGCTCAGGAAGCAGCGTACCGTATACGGAGGCGGCGGTATCATGCCCGATTACTTCATTCCCCTGGATACCCTGCTCGTTCCCAGGATGTTCCGACAGATTTCCGCCAAGAACATCCTGATCAATACCAACCTGCGCTTTATGGACAAGCACCGCCACGAACTGGAGCAGCAGTACAGGTCCTTTGCCGAATTCCGCAAGAACTACCAGATTCCAGACGACATCATAGAAAGTATCTTTGCCGAGGCTGAGAAGAAGAACATAAAGGCTGCGAACGAAAAGGACCGTAAGGACAGCGAGGCACGCATACGCATGATCATGAAGGCGCTCATAGCACGCGACATATGGGATATGAGCGAGTATTTCGCAATCGTCTACGAGAATGACGAAATGGTCCGCAAGGCCGTCGATATCCTGTCCGGCAAGTAATGGTTACCTACAACTCCATAAATGTCGGGCTCCCCGACATTGACCGTCAGGCAGTCACCTCGTGGATCACACAGGTAGCCGCGGGCTATGGCAGGAAGGTAGGAGATATCAACTACGTCTTTGTCGACGACGAGGAGATACTGCGCATCAACCGCCAGTTCATCAACCACGACTATTACACCGATCACATAGGCTTTGACTACACACAGGGAAACATACTGTCAGGAGATACATATATCTCGCTGGATACTGTCAGGACCAATGCCCAGTTGTTTCATAAGACCTTTCAGGACGAACTGCACCGTGTCATGATACACAGCATACTGCATCTTTGCGGGCTCAAGGACAAAACCCCCGAGGAACGCCTTGCTATGGAAAAAGCCGAAGATGCAGCCCTTGCGCTTCTCAGTTAGCACAGATACTCGGTAGTATCATTTATGCCAGCCTCTGCCAGAGCCTCCCTCCTCTCTATGCAGGTACCGCATTTGCCGCAATGGACCTTGCCGCCCTTGTAGCAGCTCCACGTTTCCGAGTAATCCAAGCCTAGATCCCTGCCGTGACGTGCAATGTCCGATTTCGTGATATTCGTATAAGGGGCAAACACCCGCACATCTGTATCAGTTCCAGCGGTCATCGCCTGTGACATTGCCTGGATGAACTCCTCGCGGCAGTCGGGATAAATAGTATGGTCTCCACCGTGATTGGCAATCATCACAACCTTCAACCCGTTGCTCTCCGCCATACCGCATGCTATGCTCAGCATTATGCCGTTCCGGAATGGAACTACGGTGCTGGCCATGTTCTCCGACGTATAATGCCCCTCGGGAATTGCATCCCCACCCTGCAGCAGGCTGCTGGTGAAATACCTGTGCATGAAATCCAGCGGGATGATTATGTGCCGTATACCCAGACGCTCGCAATGAAGGCGTGCACACGCTATTTCGTTATCCGCATGATTGCTGCCATAGTCAAAGGTCAGCGCCAGCTCAATACGATCCCGGTACTCATACAGCATGGTAACCGAATCCATACCGCCGCTCAGAATAATCAACGCATCCTTCATTGCAATATGAACACTAATTATAGTTCTCCACCCAGCGGAACAAACGGTTCCATCGTATAGAGCTGAACAATCCGCGGTCTTTGTCCAGGGACAACCATATCATGATAGGCTTTCCTACGATATGATCCTCGGGGACAAATCCCCAATAGCGGCTGTCGGCACTCTTGTGGCGATTGTCACCCTGCATCCAATAATAATCCATCTTGAAGGTGTATTCGTCCGTCTCCTTGCCGTTTATAAAGATGCGGCCCTCGTTGTCAACCTTCAGGTCATTACCCTCGTACACACGTATCGGACGCTCGTATATGGCGATATTGTCGATGGACAGCTTAATGCTGGCACCCTTCTTCGGAATCCATATAGGCCCATAGTTGTCACGCGTCCATTTCAATCCGCCGTTCAACGGATACAGGCTCTCCGTCTCCTCATCAGTATTGAACTCGATACTCTCCACTATATCCTTGCGGGCCTCCAGCATCTTTCTGGCCTTTTCTGTCAGCGGCAGGAGTCCTGTCATGTGAAACTCGGCCATATCATCGTTGCTGATATTCATATCGCGAAGCAACTGCTCCGGAATATCCTGCCTGAGCCTTACCGCATAGTTGTACTGGACATTCTCAGGCTCCTTATTTGCCTTGCCGTCCAGATATACGATATGATCCTTGATCTGCAATGTCTGTCCCGGAAGACCCACACAGCGCTTCACATAATTCTCGCGCCTGTCCACTGGACGCCATCTAACCTCGCCGAAGTCCTGCCTGTCGTTCTTGACATAGTCGCTGGCATAGTTTATCGCTGCACTGTAGAAATGATAGCGGTCAACCTTGCTCATGCTGTCCAGGTTCGCGGGCAGCCCATAGCTGCGCAGATACATCGCCTTGCACTCCAGGTAGTAGTCGCTACCACGCATGTTCTCGGCAATAGTATCACCCGCAGGATAGTTGAACACCACGATATCGTTCAGCTTCACAGGCTTCGGGCTTACACGCTTGTAATCCCACTGAAGGCTCTCGATATAGCTCTTGCCCAGATTCAGCGGCAGCGTATGCTGGCACAGCGGAGCATGCAGGGGAGTCTGCGGAACACGGGGACCATAAGCCATCTTGCTCACAAACAGATAGTCACCCACCAGCAGGCTCTTCTCCAGCGAGCTTGACGGTATGGTATAGTTCTGGAAGAAATAAATATTCACGAAATACACAGCCACCAGTGCAAACACAATGGCATCCACCCACGACATTATTGTGCGCGATATCGGGTTCTCCAGATCCTTCCACCAATCCCACCTTATCTTCTTGGTCACATACGCATCAAAGACAAATGGCAGGGCCACTACACCCAGCCAGCTCCTTATCCAAATCAGGAAGACAACCAGCAGCGAACATGCCACGACACCCTTTGCCCAGTTCTTCCACGTAGGCCTATATTCATTCCTCGTCTTCATATTCAAAACCTAAACAAGTCATCAATCGTCTGCCAACCCTCATGGTCAGCCATATACTCAGCAGCCAGTACCGCACCCAGCGCAAATCCGCGGCGGTTGTATGCCGAATGCTTTATCTCGATGTAATCCTCGGCACTGTCATACGTTATCGTATGGATACCCGGAACCTCACCACGCCGTACATCATCGATGCGCAATACGTCTGCAGCCGTCTCGTGCAGTCCCCAGCGGTTCTTGCGGTCAAGCTCCGCAACAGCCTGTTCCGCCAACGTAATGGCAGTCCCCGACGGAGCATCCAGCTTATGCACATGATGCGTCTCGACCATATTCACGTCATACTGGGGAAAGGCATTCATTATCCTTGCCAGATGGCGGTTCACCGCACGGAAAATAGCAACGCCCACGCTATAGTTGCTGCTCCACAGAAGAGAAGCCCCCTTGCGGCAGCGCTCCTGCATCTCCTCCAGAACATCTCCTTTCAGCCACCCCGTACTGCCGCTCACGACCTTGACACCACGTTCCATTGCCTTGCGGACATTACCTGCAGCAGCAGATGGAGCCGTAAACTCAATCGCCACATCAGCACTCCCGAACGCCTCGCTGTCAAAATCCTGCATATTGTCAACATCTATCTTACAGACAATCTCGTGACCGCGACCGATCGCGATTTCCTCAATCATACGGCCCATCTTGCCGTATCCTATAAGTGCTATTTTCATTATTATGCGGATTATTCGCGGGCAAAGTTACGATTTTTTGCCATAACCGCATATCCACATTATAACTTTTTATATCTTTACCACGTTTTTATAACAGTTCTATATCAATATGTCCGGCTTCGACAAAAACGAAACCCTGCTTATGATGGCCCTGTCCCGGGTGCCCCATCTGTCCCTGCGTCAGCAAAAGATCCTCGTTGACACGATGGGCAGTGCCGCTACCGTATGGGATAACCGCAAGGACATCCAGGACATAATCCCCAGGAGCCACAAGCGGCTTGCCGAGGGCCTGCAGCAGATGGACAGCCTCATTGCCGGATGCCGGAAGGAAATGGAATGGGCCGAAGGCGGACACATACAATGCATACCATATACCGACCCCCGATACCCCCGGCGACTGCGCGACTGCGATGATCCCCCAATGGTACTCTTCTACCGCGGGACAGCAGACCTTAATGCCAGGCATATTCTTTCGATAGTCGGCACACGCCAGATTACCGGATACGGCAGGGACGTAATAGCACGCCTCGTACGCGACCTCGCACAGGAATGCCCCGATATAGTCATCGTCAGCGGCCTGGCATA
Organism: uncultured Prevotellaceae bacterium; assembly: GCA_900313335.1. Classification (GTDB taxonomy): domain Bacteria; phylum Bacteroidota; class Bacteroidia; order Bacteroidales; family Bacteroidaceae; genus Physcousia. The sequence goes on along the minus strand of OMQX01000010.1, from coordinate 5,057 downwards.
CGGCGTAGATATATACAGTCACCGTGCAGCATTGGAAAACAAACTGGAAACAGTAGCCGTCCTTGCACACGGATTGGATCAGATATACCCCACCTTGCACCGTCCCACCGCCATACAGATGCTCGCACAAGGCGGTCTTCTCACCGAGTTCCCCTCCGCCACACCAGTTGACAAGTTCAACTTTGTACAGCGCAACCGCATCGTGGCAGGCTGTTCCGATGCAACCATCGTAATAGAAAGCGCCGCCAAGGGCGGAAGCCTGATTACTGCCGAACTTGCCCAGGACTACGGACGCGAGGTCTTCGCCGTCCCCGGACGTATCACCGACCAGTATTCGGCCGGCTGCAACAAGCTCATAGACAATAACGGCGCACATGCCCTACTGGATGCCCTATCTCTTCTGGATACCCTGGGATGGAGCAGCACAAAAGCCACGTCAGGCGAAACATCGGCTGACGACCTTCCCCCCGTTCCCGGTCTCAGTGCCGAGGAACAGACAATCGTCAATGCCCTGCAGGGACACGACCGCTACGAGACAAACCAGCTCTCCCGCCAGACAGGCATCCCCATCGGCAAGCTCAGCGGCATACTCCTGTCCATGGAGATGAAGGGCATTGTGAGCAACCTGCCAGGAGCATGCGTCAAGCTAACCATATAATATATATATAATAGGAAACAATGCACAAGACAGGACTCGTACTTGAAGGCGGCGGTATGCGCAGCATGTTCACCAACGGCGTGCTGGATGTCCTCATGCAGGAAGGCATTCAGCTGGATGCCGTCGTCGGCGTATCCGCAGGAGCACTATTCGGCTGTAACTACAAGTCCCGCCAGCAAGGTCGTGCCCTTCGGTACAACATGCGCTTCACCGGCGATCCCCGTTATATGAGCTGGCACTCGTGGTTCAGTACCGGAGACTTTGTCAACGTACCCTTTTCCTACGAGACACTCCCGTACCACCTGGACCCCTTTGATTTCGACACCTTCCGCAACAACCCCATACCCTTCTGGTCGGTATCCACCGATATCATCAATGCCCGGCCCGTATACACACAGATACAGGATGCCTACGGCACAGGCCTGCAATATATGAGAGCCTCCGCCTCGATGCCCGTTTTTGCACGCCCCGTACATCTGGACGGTCAGGTCCTCCTGGACGGAGGCATATCAGACAGCATCCCCCTCCAGTTCCTGCAGGAGCAAGGCTACAAGCGCTGCATAGTAGTCCTTACACAGCCACCCACCTACCGCAAGACCCGTGCCCGCCTGGTATACTGGTTCCTGCGTCTCTGGTGCCACCGCTATCCACAGGTAGCACGCATGATGAACATACGTCACAAGATGTACAATTCACAGCTCGACTACGTCGCCCTGCAAGCCCGCAAGGGCAATGCCCTGCTCATCTATCCCGACCGTCCCCTTGACATAGGACGTCTGGAAATGAACAGGCCCAAGATGCAGGCAATCTACGATGCCGGCCGCGAAAAAACACTGCAAATGCTGGATGAAATCAGGCATTTTGTCTCTGACGCACAGCCTCGAACATCAGAATAGCAGCCGAAACAGACACATTCAGCGAATCCAGTATCCCCAGCATCGGGATACGTATATGCGCATCCGCAGCATCACGCCACTGCTGCGTAAGCCCCGTCGATTCGGTACCCATTACAATAGCAGTAGGCCCCGTCATGTCCGTATCGTAGTACAGCTGCGAGTCCTGTAGCTGTGCAGTCAGTATCCTCACCCCACGCTCCTTCAGGAACGCAATGCACTCCTGCGACGTCGCCGTTGCCACGGGAACCGAGAATATACCCCCCAGCGAAGCACGTATCAGGTTCGGGTTAAAGATATCCGTCAGCGCGTCACATGCAATCACCGCATCCACACCCGCGGCATCAGCGCTGCGCAATACAGCCCCCATGTTACCAGGTTTCTCCACACCCTCCAGTATCACATATAGCGGAGCCTTGGACACCCCCTTCAGGTCAGCCAGGCTAAGGCTGGGAGTACGCACTGTCGCCACAACGCCCTCCGTACTGCCGCGATAGGCAATCCTCCCATATACGGCAGCCGATACACGGTACACTGTACAGCCGCGCAGCCCCGGGTGCTGCATATCCAGCACGTCGTCCCCCTCCGATGTTGTCGGCAAGTCAGGGTTCAGGAAGACACTCTCCACACCCCAGCCCTTCTCCAGGCAATGCATCAGCTCACGCTGTCCCTCCACCACGAAAAGCCCCTCCTTGCGGCGCACCGCAGATTTCTGCTGCAGCTGGAGCAAAGCCTTTATCCTGGGGTTCTGCAAGCTTGTTATGGTCAGTTCCTCTTGCATAGTGATGCAAAAATACAAAAAAACCGCAAAATAGCACACCACATCCCTTGCCTTTAGTGTAAAAATCAATATTTTTGCCAAAATTATCCGATGATGCCATTCGCACACAAGATACACAATTCCCGCTACGGTCTCCTGGCAGTCGTACCCGCAATACTCATGCTCAACCTGCTTACCGAGCAGCTTGACCTCAGCGACAATGCCACCCCTGTCATCATACAGCTTATGCACAGCACATGGGGCATTATCTTTGTCGCACTCCTGGGACCAGTCATCGAGGAACTCATCTTCCGTCTTGCCATTCTCGGAAGCCTGCTACGCTGGACACACATCAACCCCTGGATATCAATCGTCATATCCGCATTGCTCTTCACCCTCGCACACTGGAATCCGGCACAGACACCCGTCGCACTGGCAATGGGCGTAATATTGGGCACCTTCTATTGGCGCAGCGGGCTATGGCTCTGCCTGTGCGTCCACATCTTCAACAACACCCTTGCAGTCGCGGAATACAAGATTTCACCGTATTTCAGCCTAACCGACAGCATAGGCGGTCCCATCCCCGCATGGGCAGTCATCATACTGTGCACATACATCGTACTCAGCTGCACGCACAGATATATGGATGAAACAAACCAAATAACAGTATAATAATGAAAAAGACATTTCTTTCAATCATTCTTGCCATCTGCACCCTCGGCGCAGTAGCCGACGAAGGCATGTGGATGCTCAACAACATCGACCCCCGTACCGCTCAGGTCATGCAGTCATTAGGCCTGCAGCTCACCCCGCAGCAGCTCTACAACCCCGACGGACGCAGCCTCAAGGATGCCGTCATCGACCTCTGCGATTTCTGCTCCGGCGTTGTCGTATCCCCCGACGGACTCTTCCTCACCAACCACCATTGCGGCTATCAGGCCATCCAGGCACTCTCCACCCCCAAGGACGACATTCTGAAAAACGGCTTCGTTGCACGCAAGCGCAGCAAGGAACGCCCCGCGCCCGGGTACTTTGTACGCTTCCTCGTCAAGACCGAAGACTGTACCGCTGACGTCATCGCCCAGTTGGACAGCATCGCAAATGCACAGAAGGACACACTCTCACGCGCCCAGGTCGAAGCCCTCTATGCCGACGGAATATGTACCAGGATGGAACGCCGCTTCGAAAAAGCCAACCCCGGCATGGAATGCCGCGTGGCAACCTATTACAACGGCAACGCATACTATGTATCCTATTACAAGGTCTACCGCGACATACGCCTCGTCTTCACCGCCACCGAGACATTAGGCAAGTTCGGAGGCGACACCGACAACTGGATGTGGCCCCGCCAGACATGCGATTTCAGCATGTTCCGCATCTATGCCGACAAGAACGGCAATCCAGCCGAATACAGCCCCCACAACGTACCCCTCAAGACCCCCGGCTATGCACCCGTCAGCCTCGAAGGCTACAACCCCGGAGACTACTGCATGACCATCGGCTATCCCGGCAGCACCGACCGCTACCTCTCCAGCTGGGGCATACACGAGCGCACCACAGCATCCAACCAGGCAGTCATCGACGTCCGCACCGTAAAGCAGAACGTATGGAAGCACTGGATGGACGGCGACCGCTCCGTAGCCATCAAATACGCCAGCAAATGGGCACGTTCCAGCAACTACTGGAAGAACAGCATAGGCATGAACAAGGCCGTCAAGGACCTTGACGTCATCGGCCAGAAACGCAATACCGAGCAAGCCATCAACACCTGGATCAACACCCCCGAGACCGGCCAGGGCACCGACCGCCTTGCACGCTTCGGCAAAGTCCTGCCATCGCTGGAAAAAGCATACGCCGACCGCTACGACATCGTTGCCGCAGCAACATATTTCCGCGAGACCTTCTTCAACGGCATCGAGATCGGCCGCGTTGCAAGCATCATCACACGCATGCCCCAGGATGCCAATCCCGACGAAGCACGTCAGCGCCACCAGACCCTGCAGGAATTCTACAAGGACTACGATGCAAACATCGACCAGGAAACCACAGCCGCCCTGCTCGAACTCTACCGCCAGAAGGTAGGCAAGGAATACCTGCCCACCATCTACAATACCATCGACAGCCTCTACGGCGGCAACTGCAAGACATATTCACGCGACCTCTTCGCCAAGACCTGCCTCCTGGACACCAGCTGCGTCGGCAAGGTCCTGCGCGACAGCACACTGCGCGACACCGACCCCGTTATGGCCGCCTACGAAAGCATCCTGCAGATGTGGTCCCTCATGTCATCCCGCGCCCGCAAGGCAAGCATCACCATCGAGCACAACGAGCGCCTGCTCACACAGGCACTCCTCGAGATGGAGCAGGAACGCCCCCACTACAGCGATGCAAACTTTACCATGCGCCTCAGCTACGGCAACATACAGGACTATACCGCCAACGGCACACACTACAACTACTTCACCGACAGCCAGAGCCTGTTGGACAAGGCCGCACAGCAGGACAAGATCAGCGACTACCGCCTCGAGCCCCAGATCGTCAGCCTCCTCAAGCAAGGCAAGTTCCAGCCCTATGCCGACAAGACCACAGGTAAGCTGCAGCTCTGCTTCCTCAGCAACAACGACATCACAGGCGGCAACAGCGGTTCCCCCATGTTCGACGGCAAGGGCCGCGTCATAGGCCTCGCCTTCGACGGCAACTGGGAAGCAATGGCCGGAGACATCAGCTTCGACCCCACCCTGCAGCG
>OMQX01000114.1 GCA_900313335.1 uncultured Prevotellaceae bacterium | reverse complement strand
CCCAAGCCATATCGATGGCCCCTTCCTTGAAATAGTCTCCGAAAGACCAGTTTCCAAGCATCTCGAACATGGTATGGTGATATGTATCGTGTCCTACCTCCTCCAGGTCGTTATGCTTGCCACTTACGCGCAAACACTTTTGGGTATCCGCACGACGACGTGGCTCCGGAGAGCGGGTTCCCAGAATAATATCTTTCCACTGGTTCATTCCAGCGTTGGTAAACATCAGCGTCGGGTCATCCTTAATAACCATCGGTGCACTTGGCACTATAGCATGGCCTTTTCCTTCAAAAAACTGCTTAAAAGATTCTCTTATCTCCTTTGCCGTCATTTTATTCTTCCGTTTTACGAGATTTTCTTTAGAAAACATTGCAAAGATAGTTTGTTTTAATTAACTTTGCAAAGAATTCATGAACTAAAAAAAGTTAACACCGTCAAAATCAGCAAACTTATGTCACTGAATACCAACAAGGATTTGAAAATGTACTACAGCATAGCTGAAGTATCACGGAAATTTGGCGTTGCCGGATCGCTTTTGCGTTTTTGGGAAAAGGAGTTTCCTAACATCAATCCTAAGAAAACAGAACGTGGCATTCGTCAGTATACTGCTCAGGACATCGAGGAGATACGAATCGTGTACAATCTGCTGAAGGTCAAGGGCATGAAAATTGCTGCAGCGAAGGCTGTACTGGCAAAGAACCGTAAGGGGGCAGAAGATACGTCTGTGATTCTTGAAGAACTCCAGAACCTACGGGCCGAATTAGTCGCCCTAAGAAAGGAATTGAACGAACTCACCTAATCACGACAAACGCACCAGTTTGTCTATCGAGGGTATCTGTTTCAACTCATTCATTACATTCTGAAGACCTTCCAAATCCTCAACTTCAACTACCATATCTGCAATAAACTTGTCTCCCTTTGATTCTACATTGAGTCGACGGATATTAATTCCATGCTCACCGGAAAGCAGCCCTGTGATTTCATGCAGGACACCTACCCCATCACTACCTTCCACCTGTAATCCTACCTGATATTTATCGTGATTCTTTGCCAACCAGGGAGCTACGTCCTGTTTCTTCTCCTCAACTATCTGTCTAGGCTGCTCTGTAGAATTACGCTTGAGAAATGGTATATACTTTCGCCATCTTCGCTTACCAGACTTGTTGCGCAGTACACGCAAATCATCATCGCCCAGAGTTATCGTACCAGCGGCTATCAAACTGAACATCTCTTCGCGCGTATGCACATTATGAAAAATGTACAGACGGTCTAGGTTAGCAGCACTGAATTCCATCTCATTTGAGCGGAGAAATTCACTAAGCATATGCTCACCTTGCTTCTCAGCTTCACGCTGTCTACGCCTGAGTATTGCCTGTATCTTGGTCCGTGCTTTGGCCGTAGTTGCCCACTGTAGCCATTCGGGAGTAGTCTGGGGATTACGTCCAGTCATTACTTCGACCTGATCCCCGCTCTCCAGCTTATATGACAAGGGAACGAGATGATGGTTGACTTTGGCTCCTATACAGTGTGTCCCCAAGAAAGTATGGACGCTGAAAGCAAAATCCAATACAGTAGAACCTGCCGGCATAGTCTTGAAATCGCCTTTGGGTGTTACCACGAAGATCTCACTGGCATACAGATTCAATTTAATGGCATCCAGAAAATCCATTGCATTAGGCTGAGGGTCGTCCAGAATCTCCTTGATAGTCGACAGCCATTTCTCCAGTTCATTCTCACTATCCTCACTTGTCTTACCTCCTTCCTTGTACTTCCAGTGTGCCGCAAATCCGTGCTCGGCAATATCATCCATCCTGCGCGAACGAATCTGCAATTCGACCCACTGGCCAGATTTACTCATCAGCGTGCATTGCAGGGCCTGATAGCCATTGGCTTTAGGATGGGAAAGCCAATCGCGTAGACGTTCGGGATGCGGTTTGTATATATTGCTTGCTGTAGCATATATGCGCCAGCACTCAGCAGTCTCGTTCTGCTCAATCCCATCACCTTCAAAGATGATACGTGCTGCAAGAATATCATATATCTCTTCAAAGGTCACGTGCTTGGTCTGCATCTTGTTCCAAATGCTATATGGAGTCTTGATGCGTGCCTTTACCTCGTACTTTAATCCCGTCTTATCGAGACGCTCGCGGATAGGGGCGGTAAATTCGGTAAACATCTCGTTCAAATGTTCGCGACGGTCGGCAATGCGGCTGACTATCAGGGAATATTCCTCGGGATGCTCGTGTTTGAAAGACAGGTCTTCCAGTTCTTCCTTGATACGATTCAACCCCAGACGATTGGCCAAGGGTGCGTAAATGTACAGTGTCTCGCCTGCTATCTTCTTTTGCTTCGCCGGCAATTGACTGCCAAGTGTACGCATATTATGAAGGCGATCGCTGATCTTTACAAGAATGACGCGAATATCCTCACTCATTGTGAGCAGGAGTTTCTTGAACGTCTCTGCCTGAGCAGAGGCCTGGCTTCCAAAGATGCCACCGCTGATTTTGGTAACGCCATCAACTATCTGTGCTATCTTGGGACCAAATATATTGCGGATATCCTCAACCGTATAGTCGGTATCCTCGACAACATCGTGCAGCAGTGCAGCGCAGATACTAGTACTACCAAGTCCTATCTCTCCACAAACAATCTGCGCTACGGCGAGCGGATGCATAATATATGGTTCGCCAGAAAGACGGCATACCCCCTCGTGAGCCTCACGAGCGAAATTAAATGCCTTCTCAACGAGGTCAACCTTTTTGCGGTGTGGACTGTCAAGGTAGGTATCTACAAGACGGCGATATGCCGCCTCTATCATCTGGGAATCCTGGTTCATTATAAGATTATCGTCTCCTTTTAACTGCAAGGTTCCTGCTACGGTTTCTGCGCGATGCATAGGTAGCACGACGTCGGGCATATGTATTTTTTCGCTTGGATATTTGGGGATCGATATCTGTTGCCGATCCTGCATCACCGGTCTGTCCTGCTTCGCCTGCAGATATACGTTTGGGTTGCGGGGCTCCATAAATACTGTCACCAGCCTCGATAAACGCATTGATTGCATCCATTGGCATGCGAAGAATACATGGTTTGGCACCACCAGGAACACGATTTGTTCGATATTGTGGATTCAACGCCTTAAGCTCCTCCAATTCAATATTGCAACGCTGACTGACGGTTTCCAAATTGACGTCACTTGTAACTATGATGGTATCTGTCCCTAAAGGCAAACGGGTCTCGGCAGGACAGATATTGTGCTCGCAATAGTAATTCATTATATAATTTGCGGCTATGAAAGCGGGCACATAACCGCGTGTCTCCCTGGGCAAATATGGATATATCGTCCAATAGTCCTTAATTCCTCCTGCTCTCTTGATAGCTTTGCTGACATTACCCGGGCCACAGTTGTATGAGGCAATTACCAAGGTCCAGTCACCGAAAATCTTATATAGTTCCTTGAGCATCCGTGCTGCCGCATAACTTGCCTTGATGGGGTCACGACGTTCGTCAATGAGGCTGGTTACCTCCAAACCGTATTTCTTTCCCGTAGTTGGCATGAACTGCCAAAGTCCTGCAGCACCGACACGACTTGTAGCACCGGGATTAAGAGCACTTTCGATAATAGGAAGGTATTTGAGCTCCAATGGCACTCCGTATGATTCCAATGCATCCTCGAAAATAGGTGTATAGAAATTACTCGCACCAAGCATTATTGACACCGAGCGACGCATACGTTCACTATACTGGTCTATGAATTTCTGAACAACTGAATTATATGGCATCGCAATAACGTTTGGCAGGTTATTCAGGCGATGCTCGTATTCTTCTGGGCTATAGGTCTTGTTTTCGCCTGTCGAGAAACAGTTCGTGCCGTCATAATTGAGATATACACGTGCATTCCACTCTCTCATCATACTGTCAATCTGCGCGTCAAGCATACCTTCTGGCAAATCCATGGTCTCGTCCTTCCCTATATTGGAATCATATACGGTAACCGTCTTCTGTGCCCAAAGTGTTGACATAAAGGTCAACATTGCCCAAAATACTATATAAAATCTTATTTTCATATCCAGTATCGGAAGTAAGTTGGTTATATTCGCTAATAGGTTAACGTCAACGATATGGCAGGCGAACCAAATGTGCTGTTATCTGTCGCAGCAATATTTTTTATGAAAGTCGGTTTCCACTGCATAGAGAGATCCTTGCCAATATCAAATGTACTTAACTCTGCATCAACATAGGCATCCACAACACTCAATATATATACTCCTACCATAAAGAATATACTCAAATCGCGATAACGGCGATAAAAGTCCTTCTTGCGCTTGAACATATCCGCCAACTGGCTTTCTCGTCCTGATATCGGATAATTCAACGGAAGCATCTCCTCATAACTCTTGGTATTTGGATCATCATCGGTAATATCCTGCCATGCCTGCGAATAGTCTCTCATCATCTGACCGTTCCATGTAATTGCATAAATACAACCCAGAACTCCTCCGTAAACAAAGGGTAGTTTCCATAACTTGCGGTTATATATCTGACCACCGCCGGGGAACACCATTGAAAGCCACATAGCCCTTATGGGGTCTGGTTTCCATGATTTATATTTATCCGGAACTGTGTCAGGTGAAGCAAAGACAGAATCATTCCTAATTGAATCTGCAACGACTGA
>OMQX01000067.1 GCA_900313335.1 uncultured Prevotellaceae bacterium | reverse complement strand
GCTCTTATGGCCAAGTATCAGCATCCCATTATTACCAAGTATGGCGAGATGGCACAGAACGGTGTCTTTGGTGAAATTCTGCGCGGCGAGGGTGCTTACATCCACAATCTTGATGATTTCTGGGGCTACTACTGGAAGAATCCTGCTGATCCCGATCAGGCAAAACTTGGCTGGCGTATGAAGTACAATCGTGATAACCGCGGTGATGTATATGCTACACATGGCTTGGGCCCCGTTGCACAGTGTCTGGACATCCATCGTGGTGACCGTTTCACTACTTTGGTTGCAATGGATACCAAGAGTGCTCATGGCCGCGAATGGGTTAGGCAGCACACAGGCAAGGATTGTCCTGAGTTCCGCAATGGTGACCAGACAACAACTTTGATGCGTACTGCAAATGGCAAGGTTGTTGAGATTCAGCACAACGTGATGAATCCACAGCCATACAATCGTCTTTTCAAGCTCACCGGTACCAAGGGATATGCAACCAAGTACCCCGAACAGCACTTTGCATTGGACAAGAGTCAGCTTACTGCCAGTGGTGTAGCTCCCAAGGTTGATGACCTGTCAAGCCATGGCTTCCTGCCACGTGCCGAGCACGACGCTCTTATGGCCAAGTATCAGCATCCCATTATTACCAAGTATGGCGAGATGGCACAGAAGGTAGGCGGTCACGGTGGTATGGATTTCTTTATGGACGCACGTCTTGTGTATTGCTTGCAGAACGGTCTGCCTTTGGACATGGATGTCTATGATTTGGCAGAATGGTGTTGCCTTGCCGAACTGGGCACGCTGTCAATGGACAATAACTGTGCATCTGTAGCATTCCCCGACTTCACACGTGGCGCATGGAATCAGGTAAAGGGTTACCGTCATGCGTATGCACCTGCTGACGAGGAAGCTAAGGTAGAGGCAGCAGCAGCAGCTTACACCGAGGCGCAGAAGGCTCTTTGTGCAAAGAAGAACCTGTGGAAGAAGTACGATGCTGCAAAAGCAAAAGCTAAGGCCAAGGCTGCTAAGGCTAAGAAGTAAATCCAAGGTTTTCTAATCATATATTTGACCCCGACTCGTGTTCGAGTTGGGGTTTTTTTGTGCACAAAAACACCTGTTAGTGTGCAAAAAGTTAAGAAATATTTGCACTGTTCTATAAAAAGTGTTACCTTTGCGCCCGAATTAAGCACAAATGTGTAAAATTATGAGAAAAAAAATCCTTATTTCGCTGGCCGCTGTGCTGGCATGTAGCACCGCAATTGCAGGTGGTATTAACACAAACACAAATGTCAATGCGCATTTCCTGCGTTTCTTTACTCAGGATGCCAACATTACACTGACATCACTTCATGCAAACCCGGCTGGTAGCGCATTCCTTACCAAGGGCTGGCACTTCAGTATTCATAACCAGACTGCCATACAGCAACGTAACATTACTACAACATTCCCGCTGTTCCATTACAACCCCAAAAACTACGGTTCCGATACACATCGTTACGAGGGTCGTGCTTTTGCACCGGTTATACCTGCTATTGGCTTCAGCTACAACAGTGGCAAGAAGTGGAGCGTCAACGGCGAACTGGCAGTAGTAGGCGGCGGCGGTGCATGTGAGTTCTTGGACGGTATCGGGTCTTTCGAGGCACTCTATGCGGGCAAGCTCTATGGTACCGTAGGTCCAAGCTATATCCAGGCAGTAGTGCCACAGTTGATGCAAGCCTATGGAATGGACCAAGCAACTGCAACCACGCAGGCAAGACAGATGTTTGCCAGCAACTACCGTTTCAGCAATACTGCATATATGAATGGTAACAACTATATGTTTGGTCTGCAGGTTGGTGCTACATACAAAGTTCTGGAAAACCTATCGCTCTATCTGGGTATCCGTGGTGTATATGCAACGGGTAACTACAACGGTTATGTTCAGGACGTTATGTATAGTACGGACGGCGGTAGCACTTATACGTATGCTTCCGAGAACGGATCCCAGCAGCTTGCAGGACAGACGGTAGAAGTCAACGGACGTAATACAACTCTCAGTATGAACTGCGATCAGACAGGCTTCGGCGTGACCCCTGTGCTCGGTATCAACTGGTACATCAACAAGTATTGGAATCTGGCAGCCAAGTACGAGTTCAAGACCAAGATTCGTATGAAGAACACGACTCGTATGAACGAATATACACAGACCTTGGTAGATCCGAGTAGCCCGAACTATAGCAACACACTGGCAGCCTTTGCCGATGGTAAGAAGGTTGCTGATGACATTCCTGGATATCTCGCTTTGGGTGCACAGTACAGCCCAAAGGAGAACATCCGTATAGGCTTGGCATATCACTGGTTCCAGGACAAGAGTGCAAACAAGGGAACAGCCGAGGTGACAAATCCTATCGACGGATCGACCTCCATTGTTGACAAGCGTGACCTTATTGACCATGATACGCACGAGGTGTTGGCGGGTATCGAATGGATGTGCCACAAGCGTCTGACGGTTTCTGCTTCGTGGCAGAAGACCATGTATGGTGTCAGCGATCAGTATATGAATGATATCAGTTTTTGCTGCTCAAGCAACTCACTCGGTTGCGGTGTACGTATCCACGCCAGCAAGCTGTTCAATATAGACCTCGGCTACATGCACACCTTCTATCAGGATCGTACTGTCAATACTCCTACAGCTGTAGGTGTCAAGACTGATGTTTACAATCGTCACAACGACGTTATCGGCGTAGGTCTCAATTTCGCTTGGTAAACACAGATTTTTTTGGTAATATTGTCAATATAAATAAACGCGCCTCATACGAGACGCGTTTGTTTGTATAGTGCGAAATAACTGGATTTTCCTATAGAGCCATTTGATCGTTTGGCTCGAGCCAAAAAGACGGGGGTATAAAAATCCCCAGCCTCGGGGGTGTGGGAATGGGATGGGAGGCTGGGGCAGTGGTGGTATCTTTGTATGTGTTGTCGCTATCCTTTTAACAGAGCATCGGCAAGGGCCTCCATTGCAGGGAGGTCGCTGTCCTTCATGCGTGAGGTGATGGTGACGACGGGGTCTACAATTTTGCAGTCCTTCATTGTCTCGATAATGCTGCGCATTGCGCGTGCTGCGCATGGGGCCCAACTGCCGTTCTCCAGCAGGCCGAAGGTGCGCTTCTGGTAGTTCTTGATCTGCAGATGGTAGAGCAGGTCGTGCATCGGTGGGAATACTCCTCCGTCGTAGCTTGCTGCACAGCACAGTATGCGTGGGTAGCGGAATGCATCCTCGATTACCTCGGCAAGGTCGTCACGGCTCAGATCGCTGACAACGACCTTGGGTGCGCCTTTTGCCTTCAGAATCTCAGCCATTCGCTGTGCTGCGGCTGCCGTGCCTCCGTGGATGCTGGCGTATACTACCAGGACTCCGTCGGTTTCGGCTTCGTAACGGCTCCATGTGTCATAGAGGCTGATGGCTGTTGCCATTTTCTGGCCTGTGAGCACAGGACCGTGCAGCGGGCAGATGGCTTTAATGTCCAGCTTGGCTGCTTTCTTGAGTACCGTCTGTACGGGTGCTCCGTATTTGCCGCATATATTGAAATAGTAGCGGCGTGCCTCGCATGCCCAGTCGTCGGTTTCGTGGCAGAGTGCACCGAATTTGCCAAAGCCGTCTGCGGCAAACAGGACTTTCTCGCTGCTCTCGTAGCTCATGAGAACCTCTGGCCAGTGTACCATGGGTGCTGCTATAAAATGCAGGGTGTGTCTGCCGAGTTCCAGGGTATCGCCTTCCTTGACATTGAGTGTACGGCTCTGGAGGTCTGCACCGTCGAAGAAATTGAGCATCATCTGGCTTGCCTTCTGGCTACATACGAGTGTCATGCCGGGATAGAGTTCCATAGCCTTTGCTATGAGGGCAGAGTGGTCGGGCTCCATGTGGTGACATATCAGGTATGCGGGCTGGCGTCCGTCCAGTGTTGCGGCTATGTTCTGGAGCCATTCCTGTCCCTTGCGTGAATCGGCAGTATCCATGATGGCTATCTTCTGGTCGATGATAACCCAGCTGTTGTAGCTCATGCCTTCGGGTACTATGTACTGGCTTTCAAACAGGTCGATATCTAGGTCGTCAACGCCTGTGTACAGGATGTTTTCTGATACTTGCTTTGTCATATATATTATAATGTATTATGTGTTTTCTGTAAAAATATGTAAAAAATGTTTGGCAAAGATACTTCTTTTATGTTTAGAAATGTTGCTTTTTGTAAAAAAATAGTACTTTTGCCCAAAATTTAGGCATAGTGGCTTGGATTTGAGATTAGAAACTATATAGAAACTTTAACTAAAATTCTGAAAAATGAAAAAGTTTATTGTGGCTATTGCAGCTGTTATGGTTGCATTTTCTGCACAGGCTCAGGATCAGAAGAATTATACTGGTTCTAGCCGTTTCTGGGACAACTGGAGTGTTAGCCTTCAGGCTGGTACTACCGAGTACATGAACAACATGAGTGTTTTCACTCCTACAATCGTTGTAGGTGCTGACAAGTATCTGAACCCTTGGTTCGGTCTGGGTGCTGATTTCCGTACACAGATCTGCACGGGCAATCGTTACAACTCGTACACAGCATTTGATGCTGTTGCACTGAACGCTTATGCCAAGTTCAACATGACGAACATGATTCTCGGTTACAAGGGTCAGCGCCGTATGTTCGAGCCTGTTATCTACACCGGTCTGGGTTGGGCTCGCAACACAGCTAGCAAGACCTGGTTGGGCAATGACGACCAGATGACTTACACTGCAGGTGTTGAATTCAACTTCAACCTGGGTAAGAAGCGCGCTTGGGCAATCGTTGTTAACCCTGCAGTAGTATGGGGTGGCATCACAAATGGTAAGTTGGACAAGCGCAACGGTGCTTTCGAGATGACAGCAGGTGTTGTTTACCACTTCAAGACCAGCAACGGTACTCACGACTTTGTTAAGCCAACTCTGCGTAACCAGGCAGAGATCGATGCCCTGAACGCTAAGATCAACGAGGCTCGTGCTGCACAGGAGGCTAGCCTCAAGCAGATTGAAAGCCTGAACAAGCAGGTTACTGCTCTTAAGAACCAGGCTCCAAAGGTTGTTACAAACACTGTTACTCAGACCAACACTCGCGACAACATGGAGTGCTATGTTTACTTCAGCCAGGGCAGGAGCGAGGTTACTGCAAGCCAGATGCCTAACGTAGAGCGTATCGCTACATTCCTGAAGAACCATGCTGATGCAACAGTAGTTATCAAGGGTTATGCAAGCCCAGAGGGTAGTGCTGAGATTAACCAGCGCCTGGCTACCAAGCGTGCTGAGAATGTGAAGAAGGCTTTGATGACCAAGTATGGTATCAAGGAGGATCGCATCCAGGCCGAGGGTAAGGGTGTAGGTGACAGCTTCAGCGAGCCAGACTGGAACCGCGTAAGCATCTGCACAATCAAGCAGTAATCCGATAGGGTTTCTGTTTGGAGACAAGATAAGGAGAAGGCCTCGGGGATTTCCCCAGGGCCTTCTTATTTTTTTTGTATGTGTTGCAGTTGGCAATGATGCTTCAGACATCAATGCCGGCTGCGATGTTTTGTCTGGTTTTCTCGCTCAGACTGTCGTATGTATCAGCCTCGGTTGGCATTATGGGCTGGAGGTATTCGACCTGTACGTGGTGCGTGTTGGGGAATTTGCTGGTACGCGGCATTGCCTCGAAGGCGCCTGTTATGCGTACGGGAACGATGGGAACGTTCAGCTCGCGCGAGAGAATGGCAAATGTCTTCTTGAACTCGCCTACCTCGCCGGTGTGTGTGCGTGAGCCTTCGGGGAAGATGCACAGGTTGCAGCCCTGTTGCAGTACGCGTGACATCTTCAGGATGGAGTTCTTCAGGTTACGGCGCTCCATGATGATGATGTTGTTGCGGCGTGCCAGCAGGCGGCGCAGCGGGGTGTTGATGTGTTCCTCGGTTGCGTAGAAATATGTCTTGCGAACCTGGCTGTATGACAAACCTGCCAGTGCTATAGGTGCATCGATGTAGCTCTGATGGTTGGGTGCCAGGATGTACGGGCCTTTCTTGGGGATATTGTGCTTCCCCTTTATGGATAGGCTGTTGTGGCAGACAACGATGAGTTTCAGGAGCTTGGTCCATACGGGGTACAGGAACGATGTGTGTGGCAGTTGTGTGCGTGCCAGTTGTTCCTTGCTCTGATTGGCAGTGTTCTGCTGGTGCAGTATCTTGTTCCAGTCAATCTCCTCGACCTCCATACGTGTCTTATTGCTGGCGATGTGCTCGGCCATTGCGGCAATGTTGTGGAATGTCGCCATATTGTCGACATCGATTTCGATACCAAAGGTGTTCTCGATAAATCCCTGCAGGCCAACCTTGTCGAGCGAGTCCATTGCAAGGTCGGTCTCGATGTGATCTGTGCCGTGTACGGGGATCTTCTTTTCCTGCTGTATGTAGTTCTTCAGTATCTGGTACTCGTTGCTGGTCGGCTCGGGGGTTGTCTGTACCTCGGCTGCGTGGTCTTCGCGACGCCCTGCAAGGATGTCCTTCAGCTTGTATCGCTGCAGCTTGTCCAGCTTGGTGCGTGGCAGGTCGCCGCGGTATACCATGACGGACATCAGTTTCTTGTAGCCTGGTGCGTTCAGGTTGTATGGTTCCAGCACCTCGCGCTTGAGGGCTATTTCCAGTTCGGTGTCGTTGCGCTCTCCTGCCCACAGCGGCTGTGGAACGATAATAGCGCGCAGCATGTCTCCGTCTTGTGCAACGGCTGCTTCCTTGACCTGCTCCTCGAATTTCTCCAGTTTGTATTCTATTTCGCTGGGCTGTACGTTCTTGCCGTTGGAGAGGACTATGATTTCCTTGCAGCGGCCTGTAAGTATAACGCGTCCGTCCTTGTCAAAGCGTGCGATGTCGCCAGTGTGCAGATAACCGTCCTTGTCTATTACGGCCGCAGTTTCCTCGGGACGGTTGTAATATCCCTGCATTACGTTGGGACCCTTGACGCAGAGCTCACCTTCTTCGGGTGTCTCCTCGCTGCCGTCAAGGCTTATAAGCTTGCAGTGTACGCTGGGGAGGGGCAGGCCTGCACATCCAGGTATGTAGTCACCGGGGCGTGTGAAGGCGATGATGGGTGCTGTCTCGGACATTCCGTAGCCTTCAAGCAGGCTCAGTCCCAATGTCTGCAGTCCGCTTCCGATCTCGCGGTCCAGTGCGGCGCCTCCGCATACGCAGTATTCCAGGTTGCCACCCATTTTCTTGTGCAGGCTGTGGAATATGATGCGTGAGAAGGTGGTACTGTTAATTGTAGAGCATAGGCTGAACAGTCCTCGTGTAATTGCGTGGGCATTGACCTGCTTCATGATGCCGGAATACAGTGTCTGCCACAGGCGAGGCACACCAATCATGATGGCAATCTCGCCCTTGCACAGCATATTCATGATATCAGGACCTGATAGGGTAGGGCATATCGCCACGCCTCCGCCTCTCGTGATGGGGGCTATGATACATCCCATCAGGGGCAGGATATGGTGTACGGGCAGCAGCACGAGTGTCCTGCGCTCTGTAGAGAAGATGGGAACCTCGTCGGCAACACCGCTGATGTTCGCCTCCAAGTTGTCGTATGACAGCATCACGCCCTTCGGAGAACCTGTGGTGCCCGATGTGTATATAATGAGGCACGGCTCGTCCTTTGAGCCCTCGAAGACCATTTCATCAGTGTCTTCTGCAGGGGTACTACCTTCGTTCTTTGTCTCTCCCAGTGTCATCAACTCCATTGTGTGTCCCACCTGTGCTATGGCCTCCTTTGCCACTTCTGCGGTATTCTCCGATACCCAGATGGCACTTGGCCTACAGTCGTTGATGATGTAAGCAAGGTCGCTGACGGTGCTGGTGGCATCAACGGGAACAGCGATAAAGCCCTGCTTCCATATTCCGAAGAAGGCATATATCCACTCCTCCCTGTTCTCAGAGAAGATGATAATCCT